>JARFQV010000358.1 GCA_029287615.1 Pseudomonadota bacterium
TCCTCAGCGAGGTAAGTCTAAGTCGCCACCAGGAATGAATCCAATTTCTCTGACGAATAATTGGAAAAGTAAAGCCAATCTAATCGGGAGACGTGTATTTTAGCTCCCCTTGCATGAATATTCACAAATCCGGCGAGTTGCGGTGTACCGCAAATACCAATGTATTATTATCACCGAACCGGAATGCAATTTGATGTATCTACTGCCAAAAAAATGCGCCATCCAGAAGGAACAAAAATATTCCTGACGTCGATAGAGAAACTCTGATCCAGCTGTACCACGGCCACGAGGGCAAGGTATCGGACAAGTGGCAATTTTACCTGGAAGAATATGATCGCTTGTTTGCCATTTACCGCGACAAGCCCGTTCGAATTCTCGAAATCGGCGTGCAGAATGGGGGATCGCTTGAGATCTGGGCCAAATACTTTGCTCAGGCGGAACTCGTGCTGGGATGTGATATCAACGAGGCGTGCGGAAACCTCGAATTTGAAGACTCACGGATCTCCGTCGTTGTCGGTGATGTAAACCACCCAGATGTGCAAACAAGTATTCTGGCCGCTTCATCCGGGTTCGACATAATTATCGACGATGGTTCCCATACGTCCCAAGACATCATCCAGTCTTTTTGCAGGTTCTTTCCCACCTTGGCCGAAGGCGGCATCTACGTTGTTGAAGACCTGCACTGCAGTTACTGGGAGGACTACGGGGGTGGCCTGTATCATCCCCATTCGGCTGTTGCATTTCTCAAGGCGCTCGCAGACGTCGTCAACCGGGAACATTGGGGCCTCGATAAAAAGGCCAGCGAACTTCTTGAGAGATTCATCGCCGAACTTGGTGTCGAGATAAGTGAAACGTCGCTCCGACAAATCCACACAATCGAATTCGCCGACTCGCTCTGTACCATCAGGAAACTTGCGGAGAAAAGGAATTCCCTCGGAAAACGGATCATTGCCGGCAAGTCAGAATCCGTCATCAAGGGGCATCTGGGTATTTCTGAAAACCAGCGACTCGCCGTTCCGCCCCAGGCCCGCAATCCCTGGTCAGCCATGGATCGCCCGGACAGCGAAGAACTGCATTCAAAAATCGAGGAATTGGAGCAGCAAAAACGATTTCTGATAAAACTCAAGCAAATCAACAACAAACAGGCCTTCCAGATTCAACACCTGTCACAAGAAAAGCGCAAACGCGATGTCGAGTTGTTTCATATACGTCAATCAATCAGCTGGCGAGTCATTGCGCCCCTGAGATGGCTCTGGAAGATCAGGAATTTCGATAGTCAATTCTATTTGGAACAGTATCCGGACGTGGCACAAGCAGGGGTCGACCCATTCAAACACTATGACAATCAGGGAAGAATGGAGGGACGCTTGCCAAAACCTCCTGAAGGGTCCGTTAACGGTCGCCTATCAACCGGTACGCAGCAGCGATCAACACGGCCAAAAACAGCATTCGCCCGCTTTATGCACGATCTGATCAAAACATCATCAAATGAGGATTCGAAAGGCGGGCACAAATCTGCCGCTGATTCTCAAACGCCTTCCGATCCCAATGATTATTCTGAGTGGATCAGACGATACGACACACCCTCGGATGCAGAGCTGAACCGCATCAGAAAAGCAATGGACGCGATGGGCCATAAACCGCTCCTGTCTGTTCTGATGCCTACTTTCAACACAAACATCGAGTGGCTCGAGCAAGCGGTCGAATCCGTTCGAGCCCAATTGTATGAAAACTGGGAACTGTGCATCGCAGATGACGCTTCGACCGACGCGTTGGTCAAACAACGCCTGTCAGCGTTTGCCGAGGAAGATCAACGCATCAAAATTGTTTTTCGGGGACAGAACGGTCACATTTCAGAGGCATCCAACAGCGCACTGGAGATCTGTACAGGCGAATGGGTTGCCCTGATGGATCACGACGACATACTTCCCGAACACGCGCTTTTCCATGTCGTCGACGCCATAAATCGTCATCCCGGTGCCAAGTTGATTTACTCCGACGAGGACAAGATCGACGACGACGGCAATCGCTCTCAACCCTATTTCAAGTGTGACTGGAACCCGGATCTGTTTCTTTCTCATAACATGATCTCGCACCTGGGCGTGTACCAGCGTGAGTTACTCCTGGCCATTGGAGGATTCAGAAAAGGTTTCGAGGGTTCTCAGGACCACGACTTGGCGTTGCGTTACATCGAGAAGATCGATCAGCGCGACATTGTCCACGTTCCGCGAGTGCTGTATCACTGGCGAATACACAGCGAGAGCACGGCAGCAAGCGTAGAAGCAAAGCCGTATGCCGTCGTAGCGGGAGAAAACGCCATTCAGGATCACTTTGATCGTTGCGGAATTTCCGCGAAGGTTGAAGGCGAAGCTTATGGGTACCGGGTTTATTACGATCTTCCCAAACCCGAACCACTTGTCACACTCATCATTCCGACCCGAAATGGCGTGACTTTACTTAAGAACTGTATTGAGAGCATCCAGGAAAAAACCCTGTATCCGAATTTTGAGATTCTTGTTGTTGACAACGGCTCGAATGACCCCGAAACGATTTCCTACCTCGGTGAAATCGAATGCTCCGCCAAAATTCGCGTTCGTCGTGATCCCAGGCCGTTCAATTTTGCCGAAATCAACAATTCGGCCGTTTGTGACGCAAGAGGTGACTTTGTCGCACTTCTCAACAACGACACCGAGATCATTTCTCCGGATTGGCTGGGTGAAATGGTAGGCATTGCATGCCAACCGCAAGTCGGGGCAGTGGGCGCCAAACTCTTGTATCCGGACGACTCAGTCCAACACGCCGGTGTCGTACTGGGAATAGGTGGCGTTGGAAATCACGCATTTAAACACTGGGCGGCTGAGAACCCCGGTTACTTTTGTCGCGCTCGAATTGTCAGTTCCTATTCTGCATTGACAGCGGCCTGCATGGTCGTCAAAAAACACCTTTTTCAGAAATTGGGCGGACTGGACGGCAAGAATCTTGCCGTCGCGTTTAATGATGTGGATTTTTGCCTTCGGCTGAGGGAAGCGGGCTACAGGAACGTGTGGACCCCGCACGCCTTGCTTTATCACCACGAGTCAGTCTCACGGGGCCAGGACGACTCGCCGGAAAAGCGATCTCGGTTTGAGAAAGAGGTCGAATACATGAAGTCGCGTTGGGGCGACTTACTGCAGAATGATCCGGCCTACAGTCCCAATCTCACGTTACATGACACCGACTTCAGCTATGCGTGGCCGCCTCGCAATTCAGACTGATCGACAAACCCGGCTTACTGGGGAGCAATCGATACGCCCGATAGGTCATACACCTCTACGATACCGACGCCCGAGGTTCCACCCTCACCCCTGACAATCGCCGTGTACAAACCGGGTTGCAGGGTAATCAGGATGGCGGCTTCGTTAGGATCAGGCGGCGCCAGTCCGGTCGCCTGGATTGCCGCTTCCTGCGTGTCCTGCCAGTCGTAATTGTCCACCGGTTCCCCTTCTGGAACAAACAGCCTGACCCATGGATCGGGCAGCCGAACGACCCCGTCGGGAACACCGACACTCGGTCCGCGCCCCCGGATCAAAACCTGTTTCGGCTGGTCGCCAGAAACGATGAACCCGCCGATTGCGGCCTTGTTTCCGGTATCGACCGGCGCACGCGTCGAAATGTTTTCCAGGAATGCAGTTCCCTCGTCAGCGTCGAATACCTCTACGATGCCAATGCCCGTCACTCCGCCTTCACCACGAACCAGGGCCGTGTAAGCCGCCGGAGGCAGGCAGGCATAGAGTGCAGCCTCCTCATCAAAAGGTGGCGCCAGCCCCAGGTTGGTCAAAATGTCTTGTTCCGATTGCGGAAGGTCCTTCCAATCGTAGTTGCGGTCGATCTCTTCGGCACCGAGTTTCAACACCATCCATGGGTCCGACAGGCGAACTTCGCCATCAGGCACACCCACGCTCGGGCCCCGGGCGCGAATAACGACGCATTTGTCGGTGTCGCCCGCAATGACGAATCCGCCAATGACGATTTCATTGACCGTGCGAACGTCCGCACGTGTCGAGATGTTCTCCAACTCGGTCACGGTGAGAAGGCCTGGATTACCGGCCCGTCTCATTTCAATCGCGTCGAGAACCAGGGCCCCCGTGGCGGAGGTTAGATCGACGATACCGAAATCCACGTCACTGATCACGGAATTGCCGTTGACCACGGCCAGGTTCTCGAACTGCGCAATATCATCGATTTTGATCTCGAATGTTCCGTTACCGGAGCCTGCCGACCACGTGACTTCGATCGCCTGCCAAACATCCTGCAGTTCCAGCTCGGTCGGGTGCTTGACCAGCGATCCGTTGTTTTTGTAGTACGACAACAGGTGAATGACGCTTCCGGTGCTTCGCAGGCGCAGCTCGAACTCGGGCGACGAATTATTGCTGGCTCTCAAAACCGTGACGTAGTCATCGGGGCCGGTTGCGATGTTGAGCGCCTCGGTGAGCATGTAGAAACGGGCTGAAAAGG
>JARFQV010000003.1 GCA_029287615.1 Pseudomonadota bacterium
CCCCCCCCCCCCCCCCCCCCACTCATAACCCACCCCCCCACCACCCACAACAACACTAGAGTTGGATCGTCGGCAGCGTCAGATGTGTATAAGAGACAGGCCATACAGAGTCTCCCAATAGGAACGCGGAGCTGCCGGGCGTTGCGCTGAAGTCGAAATACAACCCGTCGATAGTGGCAGTCATCGGGAATGCGGAGGCGATCCAAAAGCTATTGAAAAGTGTGAGGGTCGTCGTCAAGGGGGGTACCGATAGCGTAAGTGACCAATCGATGAAATTAAACGGGTCAATCGGGCCGATAGTTCCGTCAGTTTCAATGGTGCCGATCACGCTGCCGCTACCGATGGTACGGTTAACTTCGTAGATCAGATTGCCAAATACGACGTTCGAGACGAAAAACAAGCCCAATCCCATCAGGAGTCTGATCGTAGATATGTGGTGCTTATCCTTGTTGTGTTTCATGGTGTGCTCCTCCTCCCCGTGTGATCGAATCAATTTAAAAACCGCAACAATCGTACCAGAACAACTAATTCTCACGTTATCAAATGGATGCGGGAATGGTGGTATTGGTCCATGTCTCAATGTGTAAATTAACCTGACACATGACCGACCACAAAGTACCTGTACGAGGCAGGGATGGCTTAATGATTACCAATACGTGTTCAGTATCACAGAGGATAGGACGGAGTATCTATATTCAGTACAAAAGCGACATTTCTGGATGCATCGGGAACGGCAAGTTATGGCTCGAACTCGGTCATTCAGGAAAGGCTTATATACTCGGCGCAAACACCCCAAGACCACATTGGTCAGCTAATGCCTGACCATGCCTGCCAGAGTATGTCGGGTAGAAGACCTGAGGGGATGTCGGGGTATCAGGCGGGGTCTCTGCGCTCTATCTGTCAACTGATTGACACCACCTCCCACTCAGTCAACCGGGATTCAAGAACAGGCGGCCTCATTAACTTTCCTGTCCTGAGGACTTCCAGAGACCGTCCCAGATTTACCCTTGGCCTCTATAAATTCTTCACAAAGTCTTTAAACGTGTACCCCATACGTGTACCCTATATTCACGCATCTATTTGATTTACAAGGCTGCATAGAGATAGTGCCGATCATGAACATCAGTGTCATCATACCGGCCTACAACCGCGCCTCCGTGCTGGGCCGAGCCCTCGACTCGGTCTTCGCGCAGACCCGGCAGGCCACTGAAGTAATCGTGGTTGACGACGGATCAGTCGATGACACCACTGAACTGGTCCGCAGCCGCTATCCCCGGGTACAATACCTCCGGCAGGATCACCGGGGGGTCAGTGCAGCACGAAACCACGGTATGCAAGCCGCCCGTCATGAATGGCTCGCTTTCCTGGATTCCGATGATGAATGGCTGCCTGGCAAACTGGGCAGACAGTGCCAGGTTATCCTGAATAAACCCGATATCCGAATCTGTCATACCGACGAGACCTGGATCCGGCGTGGCAGGCGTGTCAACCCGATGAAAAAACATGCCAAGCAGGGTGGTTACATCTTCCTGCACTGTCTGCCTCGTTGTGTAATCTCGCCCTCTTCGGTACTCATTCATCGCACCGTGCTGGACCGGGTCGGGATGTTTGATGAAACACTGCCAGCCTGTGAAGATTATGACCTCTGGTTGCGGATCTGTGCGCAATATCCGGTCACCTATATACCCGAACCCCTGATTACGAAGTATGGCGGTCATGCTGACCAGCTGTCCCGACACTTCTGGGGCATGGACCGTTTCCGGATCCACGCACTCGAAAAGCTGGTCAACCGGGAAGATCTGACATCAAATGAACAAGAGGCCGTGCTGCTGATGCTGCTCGAGAAGATCAGGATCATCCAGCAGGGAGCGAGGAAAAGGGGCAACCACCGGCTGGCGGATGACTGCGAAAGCAAGGCAGTCACCTACAGGGAAATGCTGCAATGCACCACCCGGGATGCTGCAAAGAGACCGGGGCATGATTAACCTGGTGGTGGCACTGCCGGCAGAGGCACGCCCCCTGATCCGGCATTATCATCTCCGGTCCCGTGAACCCCGTGGCCTGTTCCCGGTGCATGAGAACGAGACGATCCGGCTGGTGGTATGCGGTGCCGGCAAGGTATCTGCAGCCGCTGCGACTGCCTTCCTGCAGGCAACCGGTGACCATGCCGGGATGCAGGGCTGGCTGAATGTCGGCGTGGCCGGTCATGCTGAACAGGCCATCGGTGAAGGACTGCTCGCCCACCGGATCACGGACCAGGCGACCGGCAGGCAGTGGTATCCACCACTGGTTATCGACAGACCACCACCCTCGGGCAACCTCACCACCCTGGACCAGGCTGGCCCTGAATACCCGGATGAGACCATGCTCGATATGGAGGCAAGCGGTTATTACCCAATCGCCTGCCGGGACGCGACGGCAGAGCTGGTGCACTCTTACAAGGTCATTTCCGACAATCGGCAATCCCCTGCCGGCTCGCTGAACGCGGCTCGCGTGGAAGATCTGGTATCAGGGCGATTGGAAGAAATCGACACACTGATTACACAGGTCAGTGAACTCGCGCACGAGCTGCGGGCGCTGCACGCCGCCCCACCCGAGCTGGAACTGTTTGAAGCAAACTGGAGATTTTCAGTCTCGCAACGCCACCAGTTGAGAAGACTCTTGAAACGCTGGCATCTGATCCTGCCAGGGGAGTCTGCCTGGTCCGGGCTACCCGTCGGTCTGCGTCACAGCCGCGAGGTCATCGCCTGTCTGGAAGAACGAATCGGTGTTCTGATGCCGGATGTACCCCGACATGATTGATGTCATCTATATTGAACGGGATATCAGGGACCACCCACGCACCCGGCAGGTCTGCGCCCGGTTTCCCGCTGCCAGGCAAATCAGCTGCGAACGGTATGGCGAGGTCTTCAACCCGAAGACCCAGAACTTCCGCCTGCAGAAACGCAGGCCCGCACTCATCCTTGCCCGGAAATTCGATGCACATGTCCTGAAGGCCCCGGATGGCTTCGGGATCGGCGGCACCAGGAACTACTATTTTTCCCATATGCTGAACTGTCTCTATGACTGCCGCTACTGTTTTCTGCAGGGAATGTACCGCTCGGGTCACTACGTTCTGTTCGTCAACTACGAGGATTTCGAACAGGCCATCGAGCGCACACTCGCGCTTCATGATGGCCAGGAAACCTGGTTTTTTTCCGGTTATGACTGCGACAGCCTGGCCATGGAACCGGTGACACAATTCACCAGGCACTTCCTGCAATTCTTCGAGCGGCACCCTGCCGCCTGTCTGGAACTGCGTACGAAGAGCACACAGGTAAGAAGTCTGCTCGACAGGGACATCCTGTCCAATGTAGTCATTGCATTCAGCTTTACACCGGATGCGGTGTCACGGGCACTGGAGAACAGGGTACCTGCCCTGGACCGGCGAATCGATGCCATTTCCCGTCTGCAGACCGCCGGCTGGCAAGTTGGCCTGCGATTCGACCCGTTAATCCACCACCAGGATTACCAGCGGCACTATGATGAGCTGTTCCGGCGACTCTTCTCCCGGCTGGACGCCGGTCGCCTCCACTCCGTCAGCCTCGGCAGCCTCCGGCTGCCACGCCAGTATCACAAAAACATAGTCAGGCTCTACCCGGACGAAACGCTCTTCGCGGGCAACCTGCAGGAAAACTGTGGTATGTACTCCTATCCACAGGACCTGGAAACAGAGATGCATGCCTACTGTACAGGCGCACTGTCAGCACATATACCCGCTGATATCCTTCACCCCTGCGGTTATGCCACTGGTCATAAGGGACATGCCTGATACCAAAACCACCCTGGTGACGGGCGCCAGGTCGGGTATAGGCCACGCCATCACCTCCATGCTGCTGGAGCAGGGACACAGGGTGATCGGTCTTGCCAGGGACTTCAGCAAAGTACCACAGCAGGAAGATCAGTTGATCAGGATCGAGGTCGATCTCTCCCATCTGGAGCGTCTACCGGATCGTCTCAAGACGATCAGCGATACCTATCCCGGAATCCAGGGCGTGATTCTGTGTGCGGGGGCCGGCCGGTTCGGATCCCTGGAAGAGTTTTCCTGGCAACAGATCCGTGACCTGGTTGACTTGAACCTGACCAGCCAGGTATTCATTGCGCGCGCCTTTCTGCCCCTGATGAAACAGCGCGGACGCGGGGACCTGATCTTTATCGGTTCGGAGGCTGCGCTTGCCGGCGGACGCCGTGGTGCCCTGTATGCAGCAACGAAATTCGGAGTACGCGGACTCGCCCAGTCCCTGCGTCAGGAATGTGCCGGTAGCGGAGTGCGCGTCTGCATTGTGAACCCGGGTATGGTCAAAACCGGTTTTTTTTCCCGATTGAGCTTCACACCGGGCGAGGAGCCGGACAACCACATCCTGCCCGAGGATATGGCCGAGACCGTTCGCTACCTGCTGAATGTCAGACAAGGCACCGTTATCGATGAAATCAACCTGACACCGCAAAAGAAAGTGGTCCGTTTCAGGAAGCCGCAACCGGACTAGGGCCGGGCAGGGGGCCTGCCGGTACTCCGGTTTGGTGGACCTGGATAAATCGTGGATAATTCCACTATCAGAGGGTTGAGTAAGCACATGGCGAGAGTTACAGTCTACAGCACCGGCACCTGCCCGATGTGTGAGCGAACCAAGCAACTGCTGAGCAAGTGGAAAATCCCCTATGACGAGGTACGTCTGGACATCAACCGCGATGCCCTGCGTACCTTTTCACAGCTGACCAATGGCGCTCGCACGGTACCGCAGATCATCATAGACGGAAAATGGATAGGTGGACTGACCGAGCTGACCGAGCGGCACATGGATAATGAACTGGATGAACTCGTTACGGACTGAAACCTCCTGCCGGGAACAGCGGCTGAACCGACTCAGGCTGTCAAACACCAAATTACCGTGAACAACCAACGCATGTACAAAATTATTTTTTATAATCAGGGAGATATCTACGAGCTCCACGCCCGCAGTGTCAGCCAGGGGGCGCTCTACGCCTTTGTGGAAGTAGAGGAACTGATCTTTGGCGAAAGATCTACCCTCCTTGTGGATCCATCCGAGGAAAAACTGAAAACAGAATTCTCGGGTGTGCGGCGCACCTTTATCCCCCTGCAGGCCATTGTCCGTATCGATGAGGTAGAAAAAGAAGGCGTCAACAAGATAACCGCGGGCGACAGCAACAGGAATAATGTGACCCCCCTGCCCGTACCTTTTCCGAGCCCCGGCAACAAACCAGATCCGGGCTGAAAAACCGGCAAATGTTTTTGAATTTAGTAAACATCCCTGGCTTGACCATCTCTCTGTCATTCATTTATGTTGTTTGCAGCACCCTAGCCGGGATTTCTCACCGCGGGGCGAGATGATCGCGTAGAGATTTGGATTCACAAGATATTTTCCGAGGAAGCGGAATACGGGCTGTATTCCCAACGATGTACAGGGATGGACGAATGCCGCTAGCCCGCATTTCTCACCAGTCGGCGCGGAGGTCGCGAAGCAGATATGTTTTCACAAGGGATTTTCTGATTGAGCGGAATACCGTCGTGTATTTCCGAGGGAAAAAATCCCTTGTGGGAACAAAGATCAAGTGAGGGCTCGTCATCGTGGTGAGAAATCCGGGCCAGGCACACGATCTGTCGCCAGCAGCTAGAAACCCGCTCAGCGGACCCTGTGACCTGGTAACAACCGCAGCTTGACAATAACAGACCCTGGCCAACCAACGAATGACCAACTTAGGGAGAACCTGACCATGCCGTCCAATACAATTTCACCGAACCGGATCACCAATGTTCAGGATATTGAGATCAATACCAATGGTCCGGGTGAGATCAACCGCATGTTTTGTTATTCAGGACTGGTCGAGGTCAATATCGCCGGAGGCATGCCGCACCCCAGCTGGTCACAGGAAATCATCAGCTTCACCATTGGGAGGGAATTCACCCCGCCGGATGAGGAGGTGATCAAGATCACGGCAACCGCCAGCATTGCCTCCTGCCGCACCGATGGGATGGCCAGTTTCGCCGGATGGCGGATATTCGCCGCGGCCGGCGAATTGGATCCGTCTGTGAACAAGGTACGCCTGAATCTCTGTGTCGGCACACGGGATACGCAGGCCTACCTGGACGAGGTGATGTTTCAGACACACGTACTGGCGAAGGTCACCTGAATCACCGGGATATTTGCCGGAAATCAACCTTACTACCGGAAGAAAAACTCCACCGCCGGATTATCGTAGTGTTTGCGCAACTGCCGATTGTAATATGCAATTATCGAAATAAACATACCCATCATGATCATCAGCGACGCCACGATGATCGCAAGCAACTGGGGGTATAAGGTGATCAGTATCCCGGCAAGTATCAGAGTTATCCCTGGCAACATTATCCTTCACTCCTGTGTGGAACAGCACATGTCGGAAAATATGGGGACCTTTCTCCCTTTTTTCAATCACCATAAACAGGCGGTTTCTTGACGATCGACACAAAGAAGGCATAAAGTCGACGCTGTTTTTACCCTGAGAGCACAACGGAGTAAAGCAGGAACGAACAGGTAGCCGTGAATACTGAAAGAAGACTCAATCCCAGGGCCAGTATGGATATCCCTGCCGAACTCCGCACACCCGACGGACAAAGCATCACGGCCATGGTCACCGATATCTCCCGTACAGGGCTGGGTATATCCTGTAACCGGGACACCGCCTTCTGCCTGTTGCCGGAAGACCAACGCACCCCGGGGCAGGTCATCGATGTCGAGCTCGACATCCAGCTTTTGTTACCCTTCGCTACGGAACCGGCACGGCCGATCGAGGCACATTGCCGACTGGTACATACCCGGAGACTGGCACAGGATGATTATCAGATCGGTATGCAGTTCATCGATCTCAGTAACGAGATCGATAGTGATCTTGTGCGTTTTGTCGCCGAATGCATCGGATTCTAGCTCGCATATCTCACCACGATGACGAGTCCTCGCCCTGCGGTGAGAT
This sequence comes from Pseudomonadota bacterium, assembly GCA_029287615.1. GTDB lineage: Bacteria > Pseudomonadota > Gammaproteobacteria > UBA9214 > UBA9214 > JARFQV01. Next base: position 7,009 of record JARFQV010000003.1, read on the forward strand.
ATGCGGGCTAGTCTTTCGGCCTGTAACAGACACCGGTCCCGCCCAGACCGCAATATCCGCCCGGATTCCTGGCCAGGTATTGCTGATGGTATTCCTCCGCGTAGTAGAACTCGGGAGCCCGCAGGATTTCGGTGGTGATATCATCACTGTATCCATTGGCTGAGAGGATGTCCTGGTAGTTTCTGCGGGAGTCCTGTGCAGAATCCTGCTGGGTATCATCGAAGGTATAGATCCCCGAACGATACTGGGTACCGATATCATTACCCTGCCGCATCCCCTGGGTAGGATCGTGGGTTTCCCAGAAAACCGCAAGCAAGTCTTCATAGCTGGCGACGTCCGGATCGAATACAACCAGCACTACCTCGTTGTGTCCGGTCAGACCAGAGCAAACCTCCCGATAGGTGGGATTGGGTGTCATACCGCCCGCATATCCGACAGCCGTGCTGTATACGCCATCAACCTGCCAGAACCTTCGCTCCGCCCCCCAGAAGCAACCCATGCCGAACATCGCAATCTGCATCCCGTCGGGAAACGGCGGTTCCAACCGATGGCCATTGACAAAATGATCCGCCGGAACCGGCATCCTGTCCTCCCTGCCCGGGAGAGCCTCATCGGTGGTTGGCATGGTTGTCTTGCGTTGCATGGCAGCGGACAGTTTATCCCTGATAACGCTCTGCGGTCAGCCCGGCAAGTGAACCAATACGGTTCACAAGAGTCACAAATGTAACTCTACCTGGCTGCCAACAGTAAATAAACAATGATGAAAAGATGGTTTACAAAAGCTGCCCGGGCTGCTCTTCTGCTGTTGGCCGGTACATCGTTTCAGACACAGGCAGAAATGAGCCCGGACACCACCAGCAGGCAGGTCGAGACCGCCATATTCGCCGGTGGTTGTTTCTGGTGCATGGAGCCTCCCTTCGACAAACTGGATGGCGTGCTCTCCACAACCTCCGGCTATATCGGGGGGCACAAGAAAGAGCCTTCCTACAAGGAAGTCTCGCGGGGGGGCACCGGACACACCGAGGCAGTAAGGATCGTGTATGACCCGAGCCGAATCAGTTACGAGCAGCTGCTTGTGGTATTCTGGCGTAACATCGACCCGACTACTGCAGACCGGCAATTCTGTGATTCAGGGGATCAGTACCGTTCGGGTATCTTCTACTCCAGTGAATCCCAAAGACTGCAGGCAGTCGAATCACTACGCGCGCTGGAGCAGAACAAGACCTTCGCAGAGCCTGTGGTCACGGAAATATCACCCGCGGGGACATTCTACGAGGCCGAGGATTACCACCAGGACTACTATCAAAAGAACCCGCTGCGCTACAAGTATTACCGATACTCCTGCGGACGGGACAAGCGCCTGGAGGAACTCTGGGGTAACTGACTACCTCCACCTCTGCTCATATCGGGGATATCGGGGGCCTGGCGGACCTGGCCGATAGTAACCACCACGATTGTGCCAGTATGGCGGCATACGCGAGTCCTTAACGATATTGGCCACGGGTTCCTGTACCTGTTCTTCGGCCTCCGGTTCTTTCGTCGCCACGACTGCCGGCCCGCTTTCCGCATCCTTTCCAGGTGGTGAACCGGGGTTATCCGCAATTTCTGTCTGCTCAATCGTCGGTTCCGGTGGTGCAGTGATATCCTCGCCCGCCATCCCGGATGGAGGTGGCGGGTTGACCGCCGGCAGCTCTGCTGCCGAACCGGAATCTCCGGAACTGCCCTTCCCGGCGCTCACCGTCATTTCTACGCCGGGACTCTCACGGGTCGTCTCCTGCAACGGGACCGAACCATCCGCCTGCCGGGTCCCGGTCACCAGATTGGTATCCACCACTGTCTCGACAACGGATACCTGCCCGCCCTCATCAGTAACCTCGACCGCAGCACCAGTCGCCGCTGTTTCCTCGTGATCCGCGGCTGGTGACAGATCCCCTTCGACTGTTCCCACTGTTGCGGACTCTCCAAAGGACGGCTGCCCCGGTGAAGACACCCGTGCCGGAGATGTTTCTCCAGGCTCGCCCGAGTACCAGAACGAATAGGCAAGGTAGAGCGATAGCACCAGCAGCCCTACACTGGTCAGGCCCCGTGTGACGGACCATTTACCGTGTTCTGTCCTGGCCGCAATGACAGGATCCGCAACCGCAGGTCTGTCTGATTCGGTTCGGGGGGATGCCTGTTCGACCCCGGGTGATTCGCTCGCTGAACCGGTATCTACCGATGTTTTTACCACCGCCACCAGGCCCGGGGGTTGTTTATCTCCCATGCTCGTTGCTTCCACTGAAGATTCCGTACGGACCTCCAGGCTCTCAACGGTATCCGCGCCATCGGCTTTTCCAACGGAGGTTTCTACTGCGGCTGTGGCAGAAACCTCTTCTCTTGCCGGAGATGGCGCCTCAGCGGAGACAGCGTCCTGCGCCGACATTCCGGCCGGTTTACTTGCAATGACAGCCGGTTCCATAACCACCTTGCTTTTCGATTCCGCCTGATCCCTGGCAGTTTTCTTCTCGACTGTCTCCTCAGCGAAGGTCTCTTCTGCAGCCCTTTTCCCGCTAACTGCCTTTTTCGACGGGGCCGTTTTAGCAACGGCCTTTTTACCGGCTGCCTTGCCTGTCGGCAGCCCGGGCTTGTTACCGAAAACCGGTTCAGCCGGGGTTGCTGCCTTTTCCCGGGGCTCCGTATTTTCGGTACTACCGGGTTCACCAATTTCTTCTGCGGATGGTACCAGACCAAGATCTGCCGCCGCCTGGACCTGCTTTTCCTTGACCACCTCAACCGCCCGGGATGCCTGGGCAGCCATCCATGACAAGGATTCGGACCGGGGTGAGTCCTTGTCCTGCGCGCTGCCCTTCACGCCAGCCTTTGGACTGGAGAGCAGGGCGCCTACGCCACTGGAACCCGCCTTGCGGGTACCAATCACTTTTTTTGCGGATGCTTTCTTTGAGCCCGCCTTTCTGCTCACTACATTTTTGGAGGCTGTCTTACTGGCTGCTGTCTTTTTGGTGGCTGCCTTTTTTGTGACTGTCTTTTTAGTGGCTGTCTTTTTGGTGGCCGCCTTCTTGGTGACCGCCTTTTTACCTGCCTTCTTTTTTGCTGCAAGCTTCTTTGGATCGGCAGTGCTGTCACGATCACCGCCCTTTTTACCTTCACCCGCCTTTGAACCTGCCATTCGTGCCTCGAACATCCGTTGAACTTACCGCATTGCATCATTCCGAAAAGCCGGTTTTATTGCAAGCCCCGTTATCGTTTTTGCCGATCCGGGGCGATTCTTCTGCACAATCGGTCAAAATAGTGTAAATTTCACGCAAAGGCACGAACCCATGCTGAGCACTCCAAACCGCAAGAAATCCCGGCCCCTGAATGAACGAAACAGGCCAAGCTGAAGCACCGGATGCCCTGCTCCTGATGGCAACAGGATGCCCGCATTGCCCCACAGTCCTGAAGGGCCTGAGAGAACTGGCAAATTCAGGACTGATCGGCAAGCTGGAGACCGTCAATATCAGCGAGCAGCCCGAGGTCGCACAGCAATATGGTGTCCGCACGGTACCCTGGTTACGGCTGGGGCCCTTCGAACTCGATGGACTCAGAACGCCTGGAGAACTTCGGCAATGGGCCGAACGGGCCCGGTCTCCGGAAGGAATGGACGAGTACTTCCGGGAACTGCTCGTGGCTGGCCAACTCCACAAGGTCATCAGTATAGTCAGGCAGGAAACCGGTCATTTCGATTCATTGATCAGGCTGCTCTCTGATCCCGGGACTGCCTTGCAGGTTCATCTCGGGATCAGCGCAATCATAGAGGACTTTGCGGGCAGCGAAAGCCTGCAAAAACTGGTGCCCAGGTTCGGCGAACTGTCCCGCAGCGAGGATCCCAGAATCCGCACGGACGCCGCTCATTTCCTGGCCCTCACCGGGTCCGCCGATGCCATTCCGCTGCTCCAGCGACTGGTTGATGATCCTGATGCGCAGGTTCGGGAAATAGCAGAAGAATCCCTGGCAGGACTCCAGCCCGAAAAATGATCCGCCCTGGGGTGGCAGAAATCCATTCTGCCTGGACCGGTACCCCATCATGGAAAACGTTTAACTGTAACGGTAGTGAAACATGCAACTGCTATGTTGCATTCCGGATGCTCGAATACACGTTTGCATTGCGCAAGCCGACCGGTACCGGCGTGTCAACAATGAGGTGCATTTATGTCGAGAAAACGAGGCAGACACAACAAGAAAAAACAGAGCAATGACTATCAGCCGGCAGACGCCGTAGTAATCGACTTCCACTCAAATTTCCAACCGTACCATTCCCAGCTCAAGCTTCCCGCCTACCCGCGCAGGATCCAGGCTAAAAACCAGTCTCAAGGCCAGTTCATGGCCGCCATCAAAACCTATACACTGATCTTCGGCCTTGGTCCAGCGGGAACAGGAAAAAGCTTCTGCACCGCAGCAATGGCGATAGAAGCCCTGATAGCGGGAGATGTCGACCGGATCATTTTCACCCGACCGGCGATCGAGACGGGTAGTAGCCTGGGTTTTTTGCCGGGCAGACTCGATGAAAAATTCGATCCCTACTTCAGTGCATTCAAGTCCTGCCTGGTCAGTAATGCAGGAATCGGTGTAGTGGAATGCGCCGTCAAGAACGGCAATATTGTGGTAGAACCACTTGCGTATATGCGCGGTAAAACATTTAACCGGTGCTTTGTCGTACTTGATGAGGCACAGAACTGCTCACCGGAAGAGCTGAAAATGTTAATGACGCGAATTGGTAAAAACTCCACGGTTGTCATCAATGGCGACCTGAGTCAATCTGATATCAATGGTTACTCGGGTCTGCACGATGCCATCACTCGCGTAAGCGATGTACGCGGTGTCCATGTACATGAGTTCACATACGAGGACATCGTACGCAGTGACATCGTCAGGGACATCATCATGCGATACGAGGATCCGAACCCGCGTGTCCATGGATACGGCAGTACGTACTGACTCACCCGACTGGCCGCTTAACAGTCCGGATCAGGAATCCTATTTTCCGTCCAGATACCAGCGGTCGTGGAAGGTCGAGACCCAGCGTGGACGATAAACCACGAGCACGGTCATGACCAGGCCGTTCAAAAAGCCCTCCGGGAAAAATAACAGGACTAACGACGGGATATGATTATCCATCAGTGCATCTGCTCCGTGTACACCACTGAGCAGAAAGACCGTGGCGGCAGCCAGCCCCGTCAACAGGCTGGCGAGACCGCCAGCCAGAAAGGCATTGAAGAAGATATAGACGAAAAAATTAAGGGGCAGATAGCGCTGCGCAAGAGTCAGCAGGAGGCGCGTCAGTCCAATCGGCAACGCCCCCATCAACAAGACATTGAGCGGCAATGACTCCCACCCGGCCGGACCATATGATGTGACGAGTGTTACCACGAGACTGACTGCCAGGAGAGCGAACTGCCAGTCGAACATCAGGCAAAGCGCCGTTACACCCAGCAGGTGATAGTTCAGTCCGGGTATGATGCCGGCCCGCAAGGTCCACAGGACCGCCAGCAGGGCTATGGCACCGAAGTATACGTGGTTCGCCTCATTGTCTCCGAGCTTGGCCCAGGGTGCGCTGTACAAGGCCATCATCAGCAGCAGGATGAAGACAAGGGCCGCCATCCATAACCACGCATCCGGGATCAGATTACTCGGGATGTCCATGCGGGCTAGCCCGCGTACTCCTAATTCAGGCCGCTACGGGTTCACAGCCTGACTGATGCGACAGCGTCAGGCCCGGCGCCGCGACGGCTCTATCCGGATCAAACCGTCAGGGGCAAACGCTTGACCATGCGTTGCAAGTGCTTGTTCTCGATCCTTCGCATTGCCTCCCTTCGCGATATCCATTCGCGATTCCGAAATTCCTCCTGCCAGTACTTGTGTACCTTTTTCACCTCCATGGCATACACTTTCACCGTACAGGTCCCGCCCCATTTCCGGTAGCGATAACTGCCGATTGAAGACTTCGAGAGCCGGCCCGTTATCCCCGCCTCTTCGAGCGCTTCCTTGGCCGCAGAATGCCGCGGGGTAAGGTGAAGCTCCTTGACGCCTTTTGGGATGGTCCAGCGTTTCTTGCTGGTCGAGGACACCAGCATCAGTTCAATCGAGCCCTTTCTTTTACGGTATGGAATCACACCCGACTGTTTGAAAAAGTGAGCTGGCCTATCTCGCATATCCTTATCCCCTTGTATTTATCCAATATCCCCAGATTTTCAGACACAGGCCCGGAAACCTCTCCCGCGGGGTGGCTTCCCGGCACCAGATCACCAGCATACCGGCTCAATCCCCGGTATCCGTACGACAGTCACTGTCGAACAAATCACCCTGCTGTAATGCCTCGTACCTGCTGACATATTGACGCATATAGGTTCGGAGCACCTGCGCGGCACTTTGATGATTCGCCTGACAGGCATTCACGAAGGCCTTGCGAAGCTGCGGTTCAACACGAATTCTAAGGCCGGCTGACTTCATAGTGTGAGATCCAATGGATACACAATGTGCAGCCAAACCTAAAACAGTCGATCATCCCTGTCAACAAGAAAAACACCAACTCCCTGATTCAGGGCATGCGGAAGCACCCATACCCGGGTCCGCCTTGACCTGAAGTGATGCCCTACAGGTTTATCTCACCCGGATCGGTACATGAGCAGCGACTAGGGTTGTCCCTGCGGTCCGCTGTAAGGGGACCCGAAGTAACGCATCGGAAAAGTAACCACAATGGCATCATCCCTGATTTCCTTCGACATTTTACCGGCATCGACACTGCGCGGTAATCCGATGTTGCGTGTGTAGCTCGACCAGGAGCGGCGGTACTCGTATCCCCCGCTTTCCTGCTGACTGGAACCTTTTTCCCGTGTAGTCCAGACCATGAGTCTGCCACGGAAGACCTCGACCTCAAGATCCTCGGGATTCATCCCGTTGAGGTGGATCATAACAACATAATCGTCTCCGTCCCTGCCGGTAGTGATATGCACCCTTCCCTGACGCTGCATGCCCCGTGGTGGCCGATGTCCCGGATAGCCTTCCGGTCCCGGAAAACCGCCAGGCCCCGAATAACCATAGGGACCATACGGACCATAGGGAGCATCCGGACCATACCCCCAGCCCGTTGCCGGCAGCACGAAAACCAGCAGGGTTAACAGCAATATTCGGTAGAAACAATCATTCATGACGCTATCTCCATACTGACTTGTTGTGCAGATTGACCTGCGGATCCGCCCGCAACACTCATCGTCATGAAGGTTGTCTGGGGCAAGCAAAGATATGGTGCAATCTATCCGGATACCTGTGCATTTATCTTGCCCTCACGAAGAGGAAGGTCATGCTCACGGCCCGATTGAATAGACTACCAAATGATACGTGCGCTGCAAGCACTACCGAGGTGAAATTTTCAATTGAGTACTCGAAAAAAGTGCGAATTGGTCTACGATTACAGTAAAAAAGAGCCATTATGTTTTTCAGCAGAGGAGATAGCGCAGATGAGTGGAGACTATGCCGCCTTGTCACACCTGCCCCTCAAAGCGGGAACGCCCTGTCATACACCCTCCGGACTTGCGCCACTCGCACACATAGATGATCCGGCCACGACAGTAATGACAGACTTCAAGAAAGAAACACCTGTTACCATCGAGCCACATACCGGTATCGAGGCAGCCCTGGAAAAGATGAAGACATCGGGGGTACGGTTACTGCTGGTTACCAACGAAAGGGACAACATTGACGGAATCATCACCTCCTATGACATTCAGGGCGAACGACCGATCCAGCTGATGGAGGAACAGCGCATCTCCCGTTCCGATATTCATGTCGACCTGATCATGACACCGCTGGACAAGGTCGAGGCAATGGATATGCTCACCGTTAACGGCGCCCGTGTCGGCCACATTATCGAGACCATGCGCGCACTTCAGAAATACCATACCCTGGTGGTCGAGGTAGACAAGGTGACACATCAATACACCATCCGCGGAATTTTCTCGGCCAGCCGGATCAGCCGCCTGCTGGGCAGGGATATCACTCAGCCTGAATTCGCTCTCGATACCCTTGCCGAGGTACAACGGAAAATCGGATAAAAGTCTTACCTGAAAATTTCCCTGAAAAATTCCTGCGTCTCTGACCAGGACGCACGATCCGCATCGGCATTGTATTCCAGCGGCAAATCAAACTTTTTCCCGTAGACATCCGCATCGGGATTGGTAAAGCTGTGCTTTACCCCGGGATAGGACACAAACCGGTAGTCGACACCGGCCTCATCCATCTCTTTTCTGAAAGCGACAATCTGTTCACCGCTAACAAACGGATCATCTGCACCATTAAAAACCAGGACCCTGGCCACGACCTTTCCTCTTTCTGCCGGACTGGAGGTACCGAGGGATCCGTGGTAGCTAGCAACACCATCGAGTTCGACTCCCCTACGCGCCATCTCCAGCACGACACCACCGCCGAAACAGTAGCCAATCGCGGCAATCCTGTCCGGATCGACGCTGTCCTGTTCCTGCAACAGCAGCAGCGCCGCCCTGAACCGGGATTCCGCCAGATCCATGTTTTCCCGCAGTTCACCGGCGAATTTTCCGGCATCATCCGGATGATCCGCGCGCTTGCCGTCCCCGTACATATCCACGGCCAGTGCTGTATATCCGAGACGGGCCAGCATCCTGGCACGATTACGCGCATACTCATTGTGTCCCCACCACTCGTGCACCACGAGTATGCCGGGTCGCTTGTTACTGACCGAATCATCATAGGCAAGAAAGCCCTTGAGCAAGGTGTCACCGTCCCGGTATTCGACATCCTTGCCAACCACAGCGGCTTGTGCTGAAGACAGTACGACAAGCATGACTAACAGTATGATAGTGAAATATTTCATCCAAGCCTCCTTTCTGCCCGGCGCCCCGCTAAAGATGCCGGGCGATAAAGACAGCGGTTATACCGGTATCTGTAGAACCCGAAGCGCGATCGGTCTTCGGTGCCCCTGTACCCCGTAGAATATATCATCCACCGCAAGCCCACTTGTGTCACGCCCCAAGGGTTCCCGAAAAATAACAGCGGTCATTGAAACAACCGATACTACAGCGCATGCTGGGCCCGTTTGGAACAGGGACAAACAAAAACCCCGCCTTGTGGCGGGGTCATGATCATGCCTTAACGGCAGGTGATGATTTACTGCGGGACGACGTTGGTTGCCTGCATACCCTTCGGACCACGCTCGCTATCGTATGACACTCTCTGTCCCTCGACCAGGGTCTTGAAACCATCTCCCTGGATAACAGAAAAATGCACAAAAATATCATCACCACCATCCTCGGGGGCAATAAACCCAAATCCCTTGGAATCGTTAAACCACTTGACTGTACCTGTAGCCATAAAAATCTACCTCAATAAAACCAAACTGATTGAAAACATATCCCCCTGGCGATCCCTGAATCTTGAACCGAATTACAAGGCGATAATCCTGACGGCATCACAAAAACACGTATGCAGACAGTAGAAGTTTACCCTATAACCACCACTGAATTCCAACTTTGAGCGGGGAAATCCGCGATATTTGTAAAATCACAACAAGACAGACCAGGTATTTACGAAACATTGACTTGTAATCGCAGGAGACGACCTGGTCATACGTTCAGTATCCGGTGGCTCAACGGCCTACACACGCGATATGAATTTACCATTCGCGGTATTCACCTTGACTCGATCTCCCGTCTGCAGGTACTCAGGCACCTGGATTTCCAGCCCGGTAGTGAGTTGTGCCGTTTTGGTGCGGGCAGCAGCAGAAGCACCCTTGATTGCCGGTGATGTATCGGAGATTTCCAGAATGACGGTCTGCGGCAACTCAATGCCGATGAGCATGCCGTCCATTATGGATGCAGTGACTCCCTCGAGGTCCTCGGACAGATAATTCATCTGTTCCTCGAGATCAGAGACGGCAAGTGTGTACTGACTATAGTCCCCGGTATCCATGAAGGTAATCATGTCCCCGTCACGATAGGAGAACTGAACCTGTCTCCTGACCAGATCAACATCCTTCAGCCAGTCATCCCCTTTGAGGGTCTGCTCCAGTTTCCGGCCGCCAGATACCTGGCTGAAGCGTAGTTTGTAGAGTGTCTGTGCACCGCGCGAGGAAGGGCTGCGCACATCGACCTGACGTACTACGTACAGGTTGCCATCGATCTCGACAACGGCGCCTTTTTTCAGTTCACTCGCCTTAGGCATGAGCCATCACCCCTGGATTTATAACTACCTATAATGAATCCAGTGCCTTGCGGTAACTCTCACACTGTCTGGCATCGTCCGGATATTTTCTCATGCACTTGCGATAGTCATCGAGGATCATCGCCTTCTTTTCATCAACACTGGCCGATGCCTTTGCCGCTCTTTTATGCGGATTCGAGCAGGCACTGATAACCACCACCAGAAATATAACCGCTACCCCGGTCAGTTGCATTCGAGTCATTACACAGTTCCTCCAGCAGGTCGAGTCTTACTCCGGGAGTCCACACGCGCCTCCACCACAACAGGGCCCGGAACTGCATGGTGGCACGTAATCCGCCCGGTTCCCGCTGCTGATCACTGCACCACCCGTTACCAGCTTCTTTACCGGTGCCTCCGGCGCGGTATCACCGATATCGATTTCCGCCAGCTTGCAGAGTTCTCCCCAGGAACTGACCGATTCACTCATCCGGTGCCTGACCTCTACCTGTCGGCCGTTGGCTTCACATAAATAATCATAGCTTGGCATCTTGTTCACCCTGTAATTCACGATTCCTGACTGGAATTAAACACAAATTGCGCGAGGATTTCCAGCAGACCGCTCCCACACGCCCGCTTCCAGGCGGGTACCGCATACGGCAGCGGCCGGTTTCCGTTATGATCATGGCATAGACTGGTTGGGCAGGAGAACTGAACCATGGGTATCTACAATCCGCTTCCGGGCCTTGGGATTTGTACGGCGACCGCCCTGTTACTGGTTGCCTGCAGCACCTCCACGCAGAAAGAATCCGACAGGGATGTGCTGAGGGGTGCCGAACTCAGCGAGATGATCTCATCCGGACAGGCACCGGCAGTCATCGATGTCCGCTCCGGGTACGAATACAGCAAGGGCCATGTACCGGGAGCCATACATCTTCCCTTCTGGAAGGCATTTACACACGCCGATAAGCTTGATCTGCCACATGAGCAACCCGTTGTCGTCTATTGCGAGCATGGACCGCGGGCAGGCATCGCCAGGCTCGCGCTGAAGATAAACGGTTTCGAGAACATCCTGTATCTGGAGGGACACATGAATGGCTGGCGGAAGGCCGGTTTGCCTGTCCAGCGAGGAGATGGATCGTAAAACGTGCAGAAGATTGTCATACACAAACCCGGTGGCTATGAACAACTGTGTATCGAGAAGCACCCCGACCTCACGCCCTGCCCGGGAGAGGTCCTGATCGAGGTGGAGGCAATCGGAATCAATTACGCAGACTGTGTCACCCGCATGGGTTTGTATGCATCAGCACGGCAATATGTCGGCTACCCGATCACTCCCGGATTCGAGGTGGCGGGCCGTGTCGCGGCCTGCGGCGCAGGGGTGGATGATCTGGATAACGGCACACCGGTCATCGGTATCAGCCGTTTCGGCGCCTATGCCACACAGGTCGCAATTCCCCGCCAGCAGGTATTTACTCTCCCCGGCAAGCTGTCCATTGCAGAGGGTGCCGGCTTTCCTGCGGTATTCCTGACCGCATGGTATGCCCTTTTCGAACTCGCGCACCCGCACAGCGGGGACCGGATCCTGATCCATTCCGCAGCAGGCGGTGTCGGTGGAGCTTTGGTACAACTCGGCAAACTGGCTGGCTGTCATGTCACGGGCGTGGTCGGTGCCGGACACAAGACCAATACGGTATACAAATCGGGCGCCGATGAAGTCATCGACAAATCACATCAGGACTTGTGGCAAGAGGCGAATCGGATCTCGCCCGATGGATATCAGGTCATACTCGATGCCAACGGCCCCTCTACCCTGGCACAGAGTTACCGGCACCTTGCGCCAATGGGCAAGCTGGTTGTGTACGGCTTTCACGGCATGTTACCCAGGACGGGTCAGAGAATGAACCGAATCAAACTGGCATGGGATTACCTGCGTACGCCGCGTTTCAACCCCTTTCGGCTCACCACGGAAAATCGCGGCGTGCTTGGCTTCAACCTGAGTTTTCTGTTTGATCAGCCCGCAGTGCTGCTCGAGGGTATGTCGCAATTACTGAAATGGATCGATAGCGGCAGGATCAGCCCACCGCAGCTCAGAACCTACCCGCTGAACCAGGTGGCCGACGCACATCGCGCCCTTGAGTCCGGACAGAGCACCGGAAAACTGGTACTGGTCGTACCCTAGCCCGGATTTCAGACCCCGGCAATCAACTCCGGCCGTATCATCCAGGCGATATCCCATGCCTCATCATCCCCCACTTCCAGGCAGACTACGCTACCCGGCCGGAATGAAACCGTCAGGGTGACGGCATCGCCGGTGAGCAGTACTGATGCAAGGCGCGCCATGAATGGCATATGGCCGACCAGCATGATGTCTCCGCTCCAGCCCGCTATCTCCCCGGCAACGACGTCGGCGGAATCCTTTGGCAACATGCCATGCCGCATTTCCGCGGAACCACTTGCCAGTACCGCCTCGGCCAGAACCTCTGCCGTCTGCTCCGCCCTGCGCTTGCCACTGTGCAACACCCGCTCGACACACACACCCGCCCGGCGAAGGAACGACGACACGCGGCGTACCTCTTCATAGCCACGCTCACTCAATGGCCGCTCCGGATCGATGTCCTTGCTAACAGCCTCACCATGCTGGACCAGATACAGTCTTCTCATCCGTCTCTCCCCGGGATGTGTTTACGTACACCGGAGTACGGTGCAGACCCGGATTCCCATCCTCATCAACCAGTCTTCCGCCCTGCGTAACCGCCCGCCCCGGCGCGGTCAGTGCAAGGGCTGCTCACCCGCCTCAATGGAAATAATCCTGTCGATCATAGCCGGATCGGCCGGCAACAGCTTGACCCCGGACATGCGGGGAACCAGCAGACGCCAGTTGGGCTCCTCGGCAAAGACCTGCCGGAAGATGGGCAGCGCCTCGTCCACCCTGCCGGCATTCACCAGCGATGCCGCATGCCAGAATTTCATCTCGGTATTGTCGGGCACCAGCCTCTGCGCCGAACTATATTCCCGCAAGGCACCGTCCACATCATCCCGCTCAATGGCCAGGTCACCTCGATTCATAAAATCATAGGCCTGGTGCAATCTCAACAGTCGAGCCAGTTCCTGTACTGGCAGGGACTGATCATCCACGCGCAAATCAACGATGCGGTCCTCCCAGGGACGCCCGGACGATTTCCCGCGTACGACCACAAGCGCAGCCGATTGCCGACCGCGCAGGTCACCGCCACCTGATTGGGCTGCCTGCAGTGCAGCCAGCATTCGCTCCGCAAGACTGCCACCTGTCTTCAGGAAGGCCTTCTCCATCTCCACCAGCACACCATCATTCAGCATCAGGTTGGCCTGCACCGAAAAATTGCTGCCAACACGGTGTCCGGCATGCGGGATACATCCCTTGCCGGTGAAGGCTGCGACCTCACCACTCGCATCGATCATGGCCACCTGGCGAATCTCGGGATGCTCATCCGCTGTTCGCAATGCATCGAGCGCACGGGATGCATTCCAGCCGGCTCGCATGAGGTCGAGCCCGGATGCGCCGTAGCGGGCCTCTACAAAAGACTGCGTAACCACGGCCCCGACACCTGCCTCCGCCCAGGGCACCAGGGTACCGATGGAAAACCAGTGCGACTGGACCGCGACCCCGATCTGACCCGTCTCGGGATCACGCGCTACGATCGAATAAGTGTGCGCCGGCCGGACCACGCTCGCCCTGTCCGGCAGCTCCTGTGCAAACACCGGCAGTACATTCAGAAAGGTTACCGCCGACACAATCACGACCAGTAGCTTCATCCGGTTTCCTCCGCACCCGACAAGAACCTTGTTCTTCACACGACCGCCTGCATACCCCGTCAGCCATCATATGCCAACCCATCTGCGATAACCACGCTGTCCGGCCAAACCCCTTGAACTGTGGACGCGTGTGAGGGCAGGAATTGGCACCCAATCACCTGGTTAAATCCGGAAACCGTTCTACATGCCCTGTCACCCGGATTGAACCAGCCGTACAATCCTGCACCAAACAACATAAAAAAACCGGGCCGCAGTGACGACCCGGTTTATTTTACCCGCATGCGCTGCTAGCGGTCGGGATGCAGCTCCACGCGCCGGTTCTGCGCCCGTCCCTCGGCGGTGTCGTTGGAGGCGATCGGGCGTTCCTCGCCATACCCTTCTACCCGCATCCGCTCGGCTGCCACGCCTCCCTGGACCATATAATCGAACACCGCTTCCGCGCGCCGCAGGGAAAGCCCCATGTTGTACTCGGCCGGTCCGGTACTGTCGGTATGGCCCTGGATCTCACCGGTAATCTCCGGATTGGCGATCAGGATCTCGATGGCCTCATCCAGCATGGTGGTGTCCCTGATCTCCCTCCGGTCGACCTCGAACAGCACGTTGTCATCCGCCAGTACCCAGCAACCCACGGCATTGACCCTGTCTCTTATACACATCTGACGCTGCCGACGAATCGAGTCGCGGGGGGCGGGGGGTGGGGGGGGGGCGGGGGGGGGGGGGGTGGGG
>JARFQV010000012.1 GCA_029287615.1 Pseudomonadota bacterium
GGGGAACGATGTGCTGGGTATTCGTTTTGGTGACCATGTAGCGCCATTCTTTGGCATCCAGGTCGATGTCCGACCATTCTGCATGGCGTAGCTCGCCGGGGCGCACAAAGACTAGCGGCGCAAGACGAAGGGCGCAGCGCACAATCAGGGTGCCTTCGTAGGCGTCTATTGCCCTTAGCACCCCGCCGACTTTCTTGGGGTCCGTTACAGCGGCAAAGTGAGTGCCTTTCACTGACGGGAGCGCACCCTTCAGGTCGCCGGTCGGATCGTGTTCCGCCCGTCCGGTGGCAACTGCATAGCGGAAGACCTGTCCGCAGTTTCCTAATGCACGGTGGGCGGTTTCCAGTGCTCCCCGTTGTTCGATCCGTCGAATCACTTCCAGCAATTGCGGGGCGGTAATGTCAGCTACTGGGGAACCACCGATCCAGGGGAAAATGTCCCGCTCCAGGCGGCGGATGATCCGGTCGCCGTGATTGGCCGACCAGTTGGGGGAGTGCTTGGCGTACCATTCCCGCGCCACCACTTCAAAGCTGTTGGCCTGTTTCGCTACCTTTGCCGTTTTCCTGGCCTTACGGTGTTCGCCGGGATCGATGCCAGCCGCAACCTGTTTGCGGGCTTCATCCCGCCGTTCTCGGGCGTCTTTCAGGCTCACGTCGGGGTAGGTGCCAAGGGACAGCAGTTTTTCCTTGCCGTCGAACAGATATTTGAATCGCCACCACTTGCCGCCTTTGGGGCTGATCAGCAGGAACAGGCCCCGTTCATCAAAGAGCTTGCGCTGTTTGGCCTCGGGCTTGGCCTTCTTGATCGCGGTGTCTGTAAGTGGCATTTGGGGTAACTGCTCCATCAGTCTTGGGGTGACCCCAATAGTTACCCCTGCTGGATTCAGGATTCTATGGGGTAACTGTAGACGCTACCGGACGAGCAGGCAATAAAAAAGCCCTCTGATATGAGGGCTTGTGGACTTTCTGGGATGTTATCGGGAATTGAATTGGTGGAGGCGGCGGGAATCGAACCCGCGTCCGCAAGCTCTCCGCCTTCGGCTCTACATGCATATCCTGCCAATTCGTTTAACCGGATGCTACCCGACAGGCAGGGAAGACATACGGCGATCCCGGTAAGGTTTTAACGGATCCACCCCGGGAGAGCTTCACCGCGATCCTGCGAGAATCGACGCCCGGAATCTGAACGCACAGGCACGGCTTCAGTCGGACGGCAGTCTACCGGTTTTTAAGCGGCGATTGCGTAGTTGTCTTCGTTGGCAACTATAGGTTTTGCAGATGGATTTACGAGGTGTTCTGCCCCTCGGCATGCACCTAAGGTTTTGCAACCCACGTCGAGACCAGGTCGCCCCCTCAAATTACTGAGACAGTATACATCGGAAAAGGTTTCATCACACGCCTGACAAATATTCATATCGTTCATGCGTTGAATAATCTATTAAAGGAGTGTGGCCTGTGGGCGCTGAATTCAAGTATAAAGAACGGATCCAGCGGGTATTGTGCCGTTCTTGCACATTCCGTACTCTGCCCCGATATGATTTGAACAGATACGACGGGAACTTGTATGGATTTCGATTACGAAGACGAAGACGATAAACCGGATCACAAGGAAGCCCATCAGCCTGTCGGCGAGATCGTCAGTGCAAAGGACGTATTGCCCAGCGTCATTACCCTGCTGCCACAGACAAGCCGCCCGTTCTTTCCGGGGCAGGCCATACCGCTGGTTGTCGAGGGACAACTCTGGAGCGATACCATCAAGGCTGCCGTTGAATCCCAGCACAGCGTGCTGGGGCTGATTCTGGTGCGATCGGAGACAGCGGAGGAGGCCGGAGCGAGTGATTTCTACCCGATGGGAACGGCCTGTCGTGTACACAAGGTGCAGAATGTTGATGGCAAACTGCAGGTTTTGCTGGAGGGCCTGCAACGTTTCAGTATCGACTCGTGGGTATCGAGGGCCACGCCCTTCACCGCGCGCGTCAGCTATCATCCGGAGGCGCCTTACGACAATGCCTCGGAAGTAAAGGCCTATGCCGTTGCCATTATCAATACCATCAAGGAACTGGTACCGCTCAACCCGCTGTATGGTGAGGAGCTCAAGATCTTTCTCGAGCACTTTACCCCGGATGATCCATCCTATCTCGCCGATTTTGCCGCCAGTCTGACTACCTCGGGTCCCGAAGAGCTGCAAAAGGTACTGGAGACCACGCAGATCCTGCCAAGGCTGGAAAAGGTATTGCTGCTGATCAACAAGGAACTGGAGCTTGCCAAGGCCCAGATGAAGATTCGCAGGAAGGTGGAGGAGGAGTTGCAGTCCCGGCAGCGCGAGGTATTCCTGAGAGAGCAGCTCAAGGCGATACAAAAGGAGCTGGGTATCGCCAAGGATGACCGGACAGCGGATATCGACCGGTTTCGTGAACGTATCGAGGCGCTGATCCTGCCCGATCCGGCAAGGCAACGAATCGATGAAGAGTTGGGGAAACTGGGTCTCCTGGAGACCGGGTCGCCGGAATATGCGGTGACCCGCAATTACCTGGACTGGCTGACGGTGTTGCCCTGGGGGCGGCACACCCCGGACGAGCTGGATCTGGAACGTGCCAGGGAGGTACTGGATCAGGACCATGATGGCCTGGAGGATGTCAAGAAGCGCATACTCGAGTTTCTTGCCGTTGGCATCATGAAAGGAGAGGTGTCCGGATCCATTCTGTTGTTCGTGGGCCCGCCGGGTGTGGGTAAAACATCCCTGGGGCACTCGATCGCAGAAAGTCTGGGGCGCAGGTTCTACCGATTTTCTCTCGGTGGTATGCGCGATGAGGCGGAGATCAAGGGTCACCGGCGAACCTATATCGGGGCCATGCCGGGCAAGTTTATACAGGCCATCAAGACGACCGATTCGGCCAATCCGGTCATTATGCTGGATGAAATCGACAAGGTAGGCGCCTCCTATCGCGGAGATCCTGCCTCGGCACTGCTGGAGGTGCTCGATCCGGAGCAGAACAGTGAATTTCTGGACCACTATCTGGATGTGCCGTTTGACCTGTCCAAGGTGTTGTTCATCTGTACGGCCAACCAGCTCGATACCATACCGGGCCCGCTGCTGGATCGTATGGAGACCATACAGTTATCGGGTTATCTCACCAGTGAAAAACTGCTGATCGCCCGTAACCATCTGTTGCCCAGGCAGATCAAAAGGGCGGGACTCAAGTCACGCGGACAGCTTCGTGTGGATACCGCCGCATTGCGGAAGATCATCGAGGGTTATGCGCGAGAGGCCGGTGTCCGCCGGCTGGAAAAATATCTGGGTGCGATTGTTCGCAAGAGCGTGGTCAAGTTGCTCGGCGGTGAGGTAAAGACGGTTCACGTGAAGGCGGGGGATGTCGAGGAGTATCTTGGCAAGCCGGTATTTGTTAAGGAGAGGCGCCTGAGCGGCGTCGGCGTGATTACCGGTCTGGCCTGGACCTCCATGGGTGGTGCCACCCTGACGATTGAGGCGACACGGGTACACGATTACTCCCGTGGCCTCAAGCTGACCGGGCAGTTGGGAGATGTCATGCGTGAATCGGCCGATATTGCCTATAGCTATGTGTTATCCAATGCCGAACGCTTTGGTTCCAGGCCGGATTATTTCAGGCAGGCCTTTATCCACCTGCATGTCCCCGCCGGTGCTACCCCGAAGGACGGTCCCAGTGCCGGGATCACCATGGCGAGCGCCCTGATCTCGCTCGCCCGGGGCAGGAAACCGGTTCGCTCATTGGCGATGACCGGTGAACTGACACTGACCGGCAGGGTGTTGCCGGTTGGGGGGATACGTGAAAAGGTGGTTGCCGCCAAACGGGCCGGTCTCCGGGAGTTGATCCTGCCGGATGCCAATCGTGGTGATTTCGAGGAAGTGCCGGAACATGTTCGTGACGGGCTCAGGGTACATTTCGTCACAGAATATCCTGAAGTCATTCCATTATTGTTCGACAGAAAATTGCGCGAGGAATAGCCGTCCTGGCCTTATGTGAGTTGCCGCCACGGGATGGAGGTGAATAGCGCATGAGCGACAGGCAGGGAACGCTGCACATCGGGACATCGGGTTTTCAGTACGATCACTGGAGGGAAGTCTTCTATCCGCGCATGCTTCCGAAGCGGTTGTGGTTCAGTCATTACGCGCGGCATTTTGACAGTGTAGAGATCAATAGCACCTTCTACCATCTGCCTGCTGAAAGTGTATTCAGGGCATGGTGTGAGCAGGCGCCGGACGGTTTCTGCTACAGCCTCAAATTCAGCCGCTACGGCAGCCACATAAAGCGGCTCAGGGAACCGCGGCAAGCAATTGATCATTTTGTCGAACGCGCGGACCTGCTCGGGAGGCACCTGGGTCCGGTGCTGCTCCAGTTACCGCCGCGCTGGCATGTCAATCCGGAGCGCCTGGGGGTATTTCTGGAGACGATCCCCGCCGGCTGGCGATGGGCGGTCGAGTTTCGCGACCCAAGCTGGCTTTGCGGGGAAATATTCGCCCTGCTCGAAAAGTACGGGGCGGCATTGTGCCTGCACGACCTGATCGAAGAACATCCCCGACGGATCACAACGGACTGGGTGTATCTCCGATACCACGGGGATCATTACCGGGGCAGCTATACCTCCCGGTTTCTGGTTGCCGAAGCGCGTCGTATCCGCGCATACCTGGGAGAAGGCCGGGACGTATATGCCTATTTCAATAATGACGAGAATGCCTGGGCAGTTCGCAATGCGATGGATCTTGCCCGGTATATTTACAAGTCCGGAGATGTCTGAATGTGCGGGCCTCAATACGTCAGATAAAATATAATATACCGAAAAAACAATAAAAAATAATATATATTTAATGTAAATTATTAAAATTTACCAGTCCGTATTGGCCCTTGACCCGGTGGCTGCCCATGATTTGTCGCACGCTCTGTCTGGAATAAAAGCACGATTGTTCTACTGTTACGAAATGAGTGACGGAGTAAACTACGCGGTTGAGATGAAAATCGAGTGTGATGGTTCCCGGGCGGTGAGTGAGTGTCAATTGTTGCGGGTATTCTGAGGGGAGGTGAGATGTTATGAGGCGTATTTACTGCATGATGCCGGACAGGGAGTTGTGCAAGACGGTGGTTCAGGAACTGGAGGAAGCGGGTATACCGGAACGGCATCTGCATGCCGTGGCGAGTATGGCGGTGTCCCTGGATGGTTTACCCGAGGCGACCGTTATGCAGACGAGTGAATTGGCCCACGGGATAGAGAAGGGCGTAGCGCTTGGTGGCGTCGCTGGTTTGCTTGGAGGCATGCTAGCGATTGCCTTTCCGCCTACCGGCCTGGTGCTTGGTGGAGGGACCGTTTTGTTGACGGCGGCGGCGGGTGCCGGTTTTGGCGGTCTGGCCACGGCGCTCTTCTCGAAGGATATACCGAGCAGGAAACTCGAGGTCTTCGAGCGCGATCTCGACCACGGCAGGATATTGTTGCTTATTGATGTGCAGAAAAAAGAGGTTGAAAAATGGAAGTCGCTCATAATTTCGCACCACCCGGATGCGGATATCGGAGTAACAACCGTACCAGGGCGCTGATACAGGAAGCCAGTGGCATGGCACTCAGCCATGCCACTGCCAGCCCGGGTGTGATATTTCCCCTTGCGGAATACAGGGAGGGCAGGGTTTTTTATCGAGAAAGCAGATGAGGTAAATATTATAAATATATGAAATAATATAATAATAAATAATGTGATATCTGCCGGTGGTGATCTCATTGAAACGATTTGGTCTATAGTACTGTTGTACGACGTTCCGGAATCAGGCCTATGTTGTTTATTCCCGGTTGGCGCAGAAAGAGACACTTGTTCCTGGTATTGCTTGCTGCATGCTCGGTCGCCATTCACGCAAATGATCTGGATACAGGTATGCGTGCCTACCATGATGGCCGGTTGGAGGCGGCGGCGGGGTACTGGCGGGCGCTTGCCGAGTCAGGCAACAGTGATGCCCAGGTCTTGATGGGTTACCTGTACAAGACAGGGCGGGGTGTAGAAGCTGACCGGCAGCAGTCAGCCCGGTGGTATCGGATGGCCGCCGAGCAGGGTGATCCCAATGCACAGTATGAACTCGGACTTCTGTACGAGTTGGGTAGTGGTGTGGCAGCCGATTATGACGAAGCTGAGTACTGGTATGGCCGAGCGATTGAACAGGGATACTGCCCTGGAGAGCTGCGTGCAAGTGGTCTGCTGGTGGATGAATAAACCGGCCTGCGATGTTCCCGGGGAGGCGTACCGGGGCGACGCCAATGCCCGGTTGGTGCCACGAACGGGCGGGTCATGCAATAAGGTCCGTTGATTCCCGAGAAACAGGATTCAACGGACCCCGGGTAGTGCGGGTTACCGGATCAGCGGTAGCCCTTCTGGTGAGGGCAGGGTGGTTATGATCTTTCCTGCCGGCGCCAGCGCTCGATGATAAGATCAACATCAAGGTCATCGGGACCCGCCTTCCAGTGGGTGTAGAAATCGGCATCCGCGCTGTTGGGTACCGGGTCCGGACGGTAGAACTGCAGGCGTGTTGGCAATGGCAGGGCAAGTCCCAGGGCCATGGCCTCGCCTCGCCCGAGTGCCGCCAGTATATCGGTAATATCCCGTTCCGATTCGGGTACCAGACTGCGTATGTAGTTCTGGTCGGCCGGGTTGGTCAGGCGAAGGCAAAAAAAGGTTCCACATTGCGCCAGCACGGTTTCCGACAACTCGTGGGGGCGCTGACTGACCACGGCCAGACCCACGCCGTATTTACGGCCCTCCTTGGCGATTCTTTCCATGGACTTGCGGGTGCCCTCGAACTGCGTTCCCGATTCCCTGGGAATATAGGCATGTGCCTCTTCACAGACGAGCAGGATCGGAAACTCCATGTAGCGCGGATTCCAGTAGTTGAACTCAAAGGCCAGTCGACCGATCTGCGCTGATATGGTGGGCCGCACGTCGAAGGGTATCGAGCTAAGATCGATAACGGTAACCTGGCGTTTGGGTTCGCCCAGCCCGACAAAATCACGCAGCAGGCCTTCCAGCGAATCCGAGCTGTTGCGATACTGCGGTTTCAGCAGGAAATCATAGCGATTGTCATTCAGGCGGCTCTGTAGCCGCATCAGGAACTGGTCAAATTGCCCGGTGAGAGGCCCTTTGGTCTTCCCGAAGTTTGTTGTCATCTCATTCGCTGACTTGAAATACTGCAGCATTTCGTCCAGCGAGAAATATACGGGTGAGTCGATGGAAATATGTCCCAGGTTTAGTCGTTTGTTGGCCTTGATCCGCAGGTCATGCACGGTCTCGCGCAAGAAGGCGATCTGTGATGAGGCGGTTTTGTCAGCACGGTCAATCAACAGATCAACCAGTTCCGCAAAGGTCATCAGCCAATACGGGATTTCCAGGTCACGTGCATCGACATAACGTACCACATCCTCATTGAAGGCCGATTGTATTCGGCCTTCCTGGTCTTTCCAGCAGTATTCGCCGTGCAGGTCAAGAACAATGATATGCGATTTTGGCATCGTCTTGACCGCTCGCTGGATCAGGCTTGCGGTTGTCCAGGATTTCCCGGAACCGGACTGGCCCAGGACGGCGAAATGCCGTCCAAAGAGAGCGGCAGGGTCCACGCAGACGTCCATGCTGGAGTGTGATGAGAGAGTCCCGATGCTGTAGCCCTGGCTCCGGAACTTTACAAAAATGGACTTGATGTCTTCCTCGTTGACGATATGGACCTCTGCACCAGTGGTAGGGAAGTGTTTGACACCGTTTTCGAAGGCACCGTCCCGATTGACCTCTCCCAGGGGGATCATTGTGATGATTCGTTTGCTTTGGGAGTTTTTGGACAGGCTCAGGGACTTGCCCGGAGGTTCGCCTTGCTCGGTCATACTGGTGATGATGGCCAGAATCTTTATATTGAATTGCACAATCGCGACGTAGGATCCGATCTGTCCGGGTATCACCTGATTCCCGCCAAACTTCATCGTGGATAGCAGCTGGTCGGTTTCATCGACGAGTTGTGCCTTCAGTCCGCTGTTGTGTACCTCTGTGAGGTGGCCCAGCAGCGTATTCGTTTGCAGTGACAGAGATTTTGTCATGGGGTTGCTCTTCTCCGGTTCAGCGGTTCCGCATACTGTCTGTTAGCGTCCAAAATCAGATTTTTTAAAGGACACGGACCACAAAACCTGGAAACGGGACCGTTTCCTGAGATGTCTAGCCCGGATTCACTTCCCGTTACCGCTGTCAGCGGCTGAAAGAGAAGATGCTATCGTCTCCACTATGACACTACGATAGGTACAATCCAGCCTGAGGGTAAGAAAGAGCATATATTCAAGCAGCCAGATTCCGGCGGTTTGTTGCCCGCAGCAATGAAGGCACACAGGGGGTTGGATCCGGTATTACCGGCAGCTAACGGGTCGTCGGGTGAGGTGTCTGGCCGTGCGGATCAATTTACAAGTAGCAGGAGGCCGGTTGCATCGTCCTTTGCCTCGTAGCCCCGCCGAAAACCATCCACTGCCAGAAAGACGGTGTCCAGAACCTGTCCTGCCTGGTTTCTGCAGATATCCTGATAGATTCCCTGCAAACCCTCCATGCCGAGCATGTCTTTCTGTGGATCAGGCCCTTTGCGGGCCTCCGTAAGTCCATCCGTGAAAAAAAGCAGGCGATCCCCCTGGCAGAGGTTGAAGGTATCTTCTCCATACTCGCTTTCCTGGCTCAGGCCGAAGCCCAGCATGGGGCCATGGATGCCCGCCAGTAACTCGACACGACCATCGCGATAGAGCATGGGTTCCGTGTGACCTGCATTGCAATAACGTACAGTCAGGGTATTTCCATCGACGAGGGCGACGAGCAGTGTAATCGGTATGTTGTGCGGACCATGCTTGAGCAAGTGCCCATCGAGCGAGGTAATAATCGATCTGGGTGACGATTCCCTGCTGCTCAGTGCCCGTAATTCACCGCGTACCGTGGCCAGGGTGACGGATGTCATCGCGCCGTGGCCCATTACGTCGCCGATTACGAACAGGTAGCGTTCATCTCCCAGGCTTATGACGTCGCAATAGTCTCCCGAGGCATAGACCAAAGGTTGCCAGCGGGATTCGATCGAGAACCGGGTACTTTCGTTGAACAGCGCCGGGTCGGGCAAGAGGCTCTTTTCCACATCCTGGAGTGCCTTTTGTTCCTTGCGTATTCCGGCTTCCCGGTCGGACATCCGGCTGGCCTGGTCTGCCAGTTTCCTGATCAGGCTGTTTAGTACATCCGGGTATTCCGACAGGACCACGTGCAGTCCGTTTCCAGACAATTCGAGTACCTCTGCTTCCTCTGCTGCTCGAATAGTCGCCGTGCGTTTGCCTTCACCCAGTGTTGCAATCTCGCCAAAGACTTCTTCTGGCCGGATATGATTAACCACTTCATCCTGCTTCAGTACTTCACAGGTTCCCGAGAGGAGTATGTAGATCGAGCGGCTGGTATCACCTTCATGGAAGATGATTTCACCGGGTTTATAGCGAATTTCGTTACTGTGTTCGACGAGGATCCGGCGCGCCCCTGTTCCGAGGTTTCTGAAAAAATCTGTATTCTGGTCATTCTGCAAGGAGGTCATAGGTAGAGCTTGTGTTTGCACGATGTTTTGTAGTACCCGTGACAGCTTGGGGCATCTTGTTGTTTATCTTACCCTGTTTTGCCGGGCGGCGGCAGTCTGGCCTGGCCGCTGATATGCTGCCTGAACCGGGTTCACGGGTACCCGGAATCTGTGTGGTTCCCTGTATCCATATAGCCGCCCGCAGCCACTTCTGGTTGTCTGGTTTTTTGTATAATATGACCAGCCGCCAGCAAGCGGTGTAGTATTTAACTTATTGAAATGTAAGGACTATGAATGTTTTGGTGGCGGTGGTCGGCCAGCATTCGCGGGTCGCAGAGGTGTGTGTTTCCATGATGTGTTCAGGGCATTGTGGTTAAAGCCCGGTTATTCATGACATAGCTAAAAGGTGCAAATTCAGGGTGATCATTATGTTGAACAAGACGATGTATGCTTTTTTCCTGTTTTTTCCACTGTCCGTGTCTCAGGCAGGTGACTGGAGGGGGCAGCTCCAGGGTGGAGGCACAGTGACTGTGGACCCGACCACCAATCGGGCCATGGTGGAGGTTGATGGTGTCAAGACGCAGTTATGGCAGGGTACCCACCGGATGAAGGATGGCTCCATACTGATTGTCAACAAGGGCGTTGCGGTTCCGAACGAGTCCATCATCGAATCACGACAGTTGGATGCGCCACAACCCCAGGATTGGGAGGATGTCCAGATTGTCGGTTTTTCCCCCTGCGCGAAGCTGGTGCAGCGTATCTGTGGAATGGAAAATCAGTGCGCCAACGGGGATGCGTGCAGTCCTGCCCGGCAATTGCTGGAGATGGAAGAGTCCGAACGAGCGGATAGCCGTAATCGCAACCTGATGACCTTTACCAGTGGTCAGTGTTTGAATGCCATGAAGGATGAAGAGTTTTTCACCCCTTGCAAGCGGGTTCTGGCGCAGGAAAAGGCCAGGCAGGAAAAGGCGGAAAGTACCGGTCCTGCGGGATCAGTTACAGACCCCCGGTGATCCTGACCGAATACGGGCTACCGAAGTCTCTGTTACTTTCCCGCCGCCGCGCGGGCCATTCATGCGGTCTGGAGTCGCCCGAGTATCTGTAACAGCAATGCCCCGTCCCGCTCGTCGAGGCCATGTCCGTTCGGGACCACGATTTTTTTTGCCCGTCCCCTAAGTGCGGCTACCTGATTCATGTCCTGGCTCCAGGCCGGGACAAGCAGGTCGCCGAGATTGAGCAGGCCGTCATCATCCCGGACAATGGAGATATATCGGGAAGACGGGTGTTCCTGGCGATTCAGCCAGAACAGGAGATTGCCGGGCCGTTCGCGTGCCAGGTCACGGTACAGTCCTTGTGACCGGTTCAGGGTCCCGCCACCGATCAGCGGGGCAAACCAGCCCAGTGGGCTATTCCCCGCCATGGAGCCCAATTCAGCGCTTTCCGTGCCCAGGTGTGGGCTTGCGAATGTAATCAGTGCATCAACCCGCGAATCCGGATTCTGCACCATGTAGAGGCGTCCCAGAACACCACCTGCGGAATGTCCCGCCAGAATCAATGATTCGTCGGGATACTTGCCGCGAATGACTTCCAGGTACTCCTCCAGGTTGCGAAGCTGCAACATGAGTGGCGCTTCGGTAGGCAGGGCGAGGGTGTAGAACCGCCGGCTGGTTCGGGGTGGTACGGGTCGGTCGGCCTGAATACCGTTCCAGGTTGGCCGCAAGGTGCCGCCATCGGACCACCCCGAGCGCATGAGCATTCGGGTAATCCCCGTCTTTCGCCAGTAGTCCCCATCCCCGAGATAGCCTTGCAGGAGGACCAGTGTTTCTGCGGATACGGCAAGGGGGTTGATAAACAGGAGGATGGCCAACCAGATAAAACTGTTACGCATAGCAAAACCTTATTGAATGGTATCAACGGGATAATAACAGCCCTGCCGCCTGGTGTCGTTGTACCTGGCAGATCATCGGGCAATATTCAGAAGCAGGGATATGTCATAATTATCAAGGCATTAATTATCCGAACCCGTGGGGGGGTTTTCCAAGTCAAGGATTACAGTGTATGGTTGGACGGCAAACTTGTCTAAACCTGTGGAGGAGAATCTATGAAAAGGACATGGGTACTGGTCGCAGACAGCTGTCGTGCACGGATTTTTTCGGCTGACAAGTCAAATGGTCCCATCTCAGAGATAGAGACACTGGCTCATCCGGAAGCCCGCCTTCATGAACGTGATATCACATCCGATGTTCCAGGACATTCCTTTTCAAGTCACGGCCCTGGCCGGCATGCCATGGGTGCTGATACTGGGCCCAAGCAGAATGGGGCCATCAATTTCGCGAAACGCGTAGCGGGGCGTCTGGACCTGGCCCGGCACCAGGGGAATTTTGATCAGTTGATGATTGTTGCCGCACCTACGTTTTTGGGTATGTTACGCAACGAATTGAGTCAGGCCACCGCAAATTCTCTTTCACTGGAAATGAACAAGGACCTGACGAGAATGAGCGCAGAGGAAATACGGCAACACTTGCCCGAATATCTATCCAGCGGACACCTCTAGGGTAACAGGGTAACGAATAGATTGACATCAGTAGCAAGTCGATAACTGGCCTGCGGGGCAATGAGCGTGCGTGAATGATTCGCCGCAGTGTATGCATTCTGCAGAATAGCCAGGACGCAGATCCCCCGTCTGCTTTTCCGGGAAACGGTGCAAAATACCGACACTATTATCGTACTGCGTGGGTAACGTCTTATCAGGCAATGGTTAATACAGGGTAATTCATGACACAAACTATGACCAAACAGCAGCTGGCACAGCTCAGAAAACAACTCGAGGAACTCCGCGATGACATCAGCGGAGAGTTGCGTCTGGGGCAGGGTGAGGCTGCGGATGAAAATTACAGGGATATCGCTGGCGAGGTGCACGATCGCGGAGAAGAGGCTGTCGGGGAACAGCTGGCGAAAATGAACACCGAACTGAAGGAGCGCCGGTTGTATGAGTTGCGGGAAATCAGGGCCGCACTCGGACGTGTGGAAGACGGTCAGTATGGAGTCTGTATGGATTGCGGTGAGGAGATCGGATTCGACAGGCTGGAGGCCTATCCCATGGCGAAGCGTTGCTTCGATTGCAAGGTCCGGTTCGAATCATCGGATAGCGGTGTTGAGCGCCGCAGCCCGCCGGGCTAGCGTTCACCTTGACTCGTTCCGGGACATCGCAAAGGCCGTTGCTGAAAATCACAGGATGGGCGCCAACTGGTTTTGGTATCTATTCTTGCCTGATTTGAGGCAGACAGGGGTAAACCTGACAGCGGTAACCGTTCCTAGAAACTGATCGACGAGGTGGCGAATTTTGTGAGTAGTACCATCTCATAGACAATAAGCAGTGCGTAGATCGGGAGGCATGCATAGAGGACGTGGTTGACCTTCAGCAGTCGGTATATCCTGAAGTTGATATGCATAACCAGAAAAATCAGGCAGACCCCGGTCAGCGCCATCTTTATGATTGCGAAAAGCTGAATATCGGTCTCTATCAACCATGCCATGAAGGGGTTTACTTCAATGGCGCCCCTGCTCAGCAGGGTTAGCGTAAAAACTGCGTCGGCAAAACAAAACAGCAGAATGCCAATGACCAGCAGCATCAGTTCGGGGCCGTACCAGTCAATGTAGTAGCTGTGTCGGTCAGAATCGCGGCGTGCGCCATGCCGTCGACAGTACCGGTTACCTGCCAGCAGGGAGGAGAGGGTAAACGGGTTTCTTCTATCGGCGCGGCGGCGATTGGTTCTCGGGTCTGCGTGCAGGTAAGCGTTATTCATTTTATTTGGTTCCTTCTCTACAGATCATCTGCTGGTCTATACATTGGATCTAGCAAAAACCATGCCCATGATTCACATTATAAACGTAAACAATCGGTTAAAACGGGTGATTGCGACTCGGTACAGGGCAGAATGTGATTGTGTAAATATTCTTGACATCTGCAGGCGGGATTTGATTGAAAAAATCACATTATATTTGCGGGGAATTAGCGGCACCTGGCGGAATCTGGCATTCATACCCAGAGCGGGTTTCAGTAATCGGGGTTTTCCAGCGGTTTATTCGTTTTCTCCGGTTGCATGTACAGGGTAACCCCTTGCGGGGCCACACTGCGGGTGCCTGGACTCATTCCAGGCGAGTTGGTCTCTGGGGGGGGCTGACGGGTTGAAAGGAAGGCAGTATTTTCAAAGGGAACCCATGAAGGACGTCGGTCGAGGAAGATACGCTTACCGGGATGGGCTGGTCAGAAAGCCAGCGCCGAAGATGCCGGGCGCGTACGCAGGATGGATACCTGCACGGAATCAAGGATCAAAAATGGGACCGTACACGGATTCTTCGTTGCGGTGATTCAAACGGGCCGGTATTACGGTATTGGTGAACGGAAGGAAAAAGTGGGTGGAAGTGACGTTATAAGAGAAGAATAATAGCAATGAATCGTATTTATCCCATGGATAATTTTGAAATTCTGCTGTAAATTATAGATAGTGCTCTATGCCCAGTGTGGCGAGAGGCATGCCTGCTTTGGTAACGTACGAAACAACAGACTGATTGTTTAGGAGGAGGTAAGACACAATGGCGGATCTTTTTAGTGAAGAGTGGATGCAGGGGTTCATGCAGCAATGGAATGCTGAGCCGGAACTTGCAGAGGCTCTGTCGAAAATCAGTTTCAATTCGACCATCGGCTACGGATTCGATGGAGAAGACAAACCACGTGGCGTGATCAAGGTTGAAAACGGACAAGCCGTGTCTGCCGGCACTTACAGTGGAGAGGATCTCAACTGGGATTTGCGTGCGACAGCGGATAACTGGGGCAAATGGGCCAAAAAGCCACCAGGCATGATGGGGCTTGGTATGGCTTACACCTCACGTAAGCTGAAGTTTGAGGTCGGCGATTACGGCGCCATGGTCAAGGATCCGCGGATGGCCGGCCCGTTTATCAAGAGTTTTGCCGTCATGGGCAGGGTCTCCTGACGGTACGGGAAATGAGATGCTGAACCGGTAAAGGCAATGTGTTGATCGCATTGCCTTTACCTTATCCTTCGGTCCCACAAACCGAATGGATTCACGATAGAACTGTCAGCGGATCCGGGTGTGATAAGGTTCCATTGGCCCAATGCCGGTGTCATTGCGACCGGCGGAATGTCCGGGCAATACGCTGGATATACGAGGAAGAACCCCATGTTATCAAGAATTGTATCCATTGGTCTGCTGGCCGTTTTCGGGGGACTTTCATTCTCCGTATCGGGACAGGAGCAGAATGGCGGAGACGTCATTACCGTTCCAGCCGCCCGTGTTGGTGGTACGGTTTCCCTCGGGGGCACGGTAGTCCCGATCAAGGAGGCGACACTCTCGGCACAGGTCGGTGGCCGGATAGAGTCCATTGCCGGTGAAGAAGGCGATGCCTTTGCGACAAGTTCCTTGCTGATTGCCATTAACATCGATGACCTTCTGGCCCAGCGCCGCGCCGCAATGGCGGAATTCGCCAACAGCGAATCAGCACTGCGCAATGCCGGGGTACAATATTCACGCGAATGGATCTCGCCCTATGGCGGGCAGCAGAACGAATGGGCATCGGGAATACCTTCCATGATGCGCCAGTTTACCAACCCGATGACAAGCATGTTCGGCACAGGTAGTAATCCCGGTGTAGACCGTTCGGCCGAACTCTACCAGTACCGGACCCAGGTCGAACAGGCACAGAGTTCACTGATTCGGTCCCGGTCCAGGATCGACGAGATCGACGCCAGGATCCGTGATGCAAAGACCCTTGCCCCCTTTGACGGGGTCATATCGCAGAAAATAGTTGAAGTGGGTGATACCGTACAGCCCGGCCAACCGATGCTCAAGTTTGCTGATACTTCCCGCCTCCAGATACAGGTCGATGTTCCTGCACGGCTCATGCCGGGAGTACATGACGGGATGGTTGTCCCGGCGCGGCTTGATGTTGGGGACGTAGAGGTTCAGGCGCTGGTTTCGCAAATTTTTCCGCTCGCAGATCCAACCAGGCATACTGTGACAGTAAAACTGGATTTGCCGCCGGGCGTACCTGGCGGCGCCGGTATGTACGTAGAGGTGCTAATGCCGGATATCAATGCCGATGTTCGTGAACTGCCTGTGATACCGAAAGATGCGCTCGTATGGCGCGGCAGTCTGCCTGGAGTTTACGTGCTGGATAACAATAATGAGCCGCAGCTCCGACTGGTTCGCACAGGTGATCGCATCGGAGCGGATGGAATTGCAATCCTGTCCGGCCTGCATATCGGAGAGCGAATTGTCATCGGAAAGACCGGTCAGCGGGGCTGGGACAGCAGTCCCGGAGAAAACTGATTACAAATCAGGTACTATAATCAGAACTGGAGGGTGTCGAAGCACGTAACCTGGCAGGCTTGGTCACCACACTCCAGTCAAGAGGGGAGAGGGATAACAGGCACACTCTGTGCGTGTACAGCCTTCAATCAAATTACGAATTTGCCGGCTGGTGCGGATGCTGGCACGGCTGGCGTTCATACAGACAAGCAACGAGACGGGCCAGGGTAGCGTATTCCGGTCAGCGGAAATGAACCGCCTGTGAGGGGAGATCGGCTAAGCACCCTACCTGCACTCGAATAAACATGGTGTAGATACTATGGCTGAATCAGAACAGCAACAACCACCACTACCGCCACCCATTCCCGAGTTCCACTCGCTGGGAATCGCCGGGCGTGTCGCCCGAACCTTCATAACCTCACCGGTTACACCGATGCTGCTGATTGCATCACTGTTGCTGGGATTAATGGGGCTGTTTTTTACGCCACGTCAGGAAGATCCGCAAATATCGGTACCGATGGTGGATGTCTTCGTTCAGTATCCTGGTGCCTCGGCCAGACAGGTATCAACCCTGGTGACCGAACCCCTGGAGCGGATCATGAACGAGATCCCGGGCGTTCGGCACACATACACAGCGACCGAGCGCGGTCGGGGCATGGTAACGGTGCGGTTCCTGGTTGGCGAAGATCTCGGAGAATCCATTGTCAAGGTGCATGACAAGATCCAGTCAAACCTGGATATGATGCCTCCGGATGTATCCATGCCCCTCGTCAAGCCTGTTGCCGTGGATGACGTCCCAGTTGTTACGGTTACCCTGTGGTCCCAGGATGTGGACGACAGCGCCCTGAGGATTCTGGCTCTCGATCTGCTGCAACGGCTGGGAGAGGTAAAGAATGCCGGCAAGGGGTTCATTGTCGGCGGACGCCAGGACCAGGTCCGTGTCGAGGCGATGCCAGAGCGGCTCTCCGGTTACAACATCAGCATGGGGCAGGTTGCCAATACCATCATGACGGCCAATGCTGAAAAAACGGCGGGTGATGTTGAGGCAGGTGGCACCGCTTTTACCGTGCATACCGGATCCTTCCTGCGCAGTGCAAACGAAATCAGCCGATTGGTAGTGGGTACGCATCATGGCTCTCCCGTCTATGTACGGGATGTCGCCCGTGTAACACACCAGCCTGCCGATCCGACACAGGTGGTGACCTACTACACAGGGCCTGCCTATCAGGGTGATGATACTGCCGATGGGGAGGCGGCAGTAACCATCGCCGTTGCAAAAAAAGAGAATTCCAATGGAGTGACGGTAGCAAAGGCGATCCTGAAACACCTGGAACTGCTCAGGGGAAGCCTGATCCCCAGCAATGTCCATGTCGAGATTACCCGCGATTACGGCAAGACTGCCAACGACAAGGTGAACGAATTGCTGCAGGCAATGCTGGAGGCCGCGGTTATCGTATCCATATTATGTCTGGTTGGCCTGGGTGCCCGGGCGGCCTTCGTGGTTATCACCGTCATACCGATCGTTATTCTGCTTACCATCTGGTGGGCGATGATGATCAATTACACCATTGACCGTGTCAGTCTTTTCGCCCTCATATTCTCGATCGGTATTCTAGTGGATGATGCAACCGTCGTTGTCGAGAATATATTCCGGCACTGGCTGGAGAAGGGCAAGACCAGTGTCGCCAATGCCATCGATGCGGTCCGCGAGGTTGGCAACCCGACTATACTGGCTACTTTTACCATTATCGCAGCATTGTTGCCCATGGGCTGGGTCAGCGGCCTGATGGGACCCTACATGAGGCCGATACCGGTGTTGGGCTCATCGGCCATGTTCTTTTCACTGGTGGCGGCATTCGTGTTCACGCCCTGGTTTGCCGTAAAGGTTGCGCCCAAGCATGCCGCTCTGGAAAAGGCGGAACGTCGTGAGCAGACGACCCGCAACGTCATATCCAAGATATACCGCCCACTCATTATGCCGCTGGTTCGGAGCAGGACACTGGGCATCCTCTTCCTGGTCTCCATCATCGCCCTGACGGCAGGCCTGTGCATACTTTTCTATACCCAGACTGTTGTCGTGAAGATGCTGCCCTTCGACAACAAGCCTGAATTTTCGGTGATCGTCAACATGCCGGAGGGAACGGCGATGCCGGTTACCGCGAACGTGACCCGGCAACTGGCGAGCAAGGTCAGGGAGATACCCGAGGTCACGAACGTGGTCACCTATGCAGGCACTGCGCAACCTTTCAATTTCAACGGCATGGTCCGTCACTATTATCTGCGAGAGAAGCCGTGGGAGGGCGATCTCCTGGTCATGCTGACGGACAAGAATGAGCGGGAACGAAGCAGCCACGAGATTGCTGTGGAGGCACGCAAGATCCTCACCCCGCTGGCACAGGAACTCGGCGGGCGTATCGCAGTAGTCGAAATGCCTCCAGGACCGCCGGTACTACAGACTGTCGTTGCCGAGGTGCACGGGCCGGACGAACAGACCCGACGGCAGTTAGCCGTGGATATGACCCGCATGTTCGAGGAAGTAGAGAATGTAGTCGATGTCGACAACTATATGATCGAGCCCTACGAGTTCTGGCGTTTCGAGGTTGATACAGAAAAAGCGGTACGACGTGGTATCTCGGTTGATGACATCAACAAGACACTGTCCATGGCGATGGGTGGTTTCAAACTGGGCGACATCAAGCGTGGCCGGGTTCTGGAGCCGACTTATATCATCATGCAGGTGCCGCTGGCTATTCGTTCACAGGTCACCCGCCTGGGTGATCTGCCGGTTACCACCTCAATGGGAGGTACGGTACCCCTGTCTGAACTCGGCAAGTTCGTTCAGGGTTGGGAAGATCCCGTCATCTTTACCAAGGATCTGCGTGGAATCGAGTATGTCGTCGGGGAGATGGAAGGCCGCCTGGGGGCGCCGATTTACGGAATGTTCGGTGTTGAGGATCTGATCAAGGAATATACGGCGCCAGACGGAGTCGCCATAGAGACCATGCCATGGACATTACTCGGCCCACCGTCCGATGATACCCAGTCCTCATTCGAGTGGACCGGTGAATGGACTGTTACCTTCGAGACCTTCCGGGACATGGGCATCGCGTTTATGGCGGCCCTGGTACTGATTTACGGTCTCATCGTATGGGAGTTCAGAAACTTCGCCCTTGCCGGGCTTATCATGTCACCCATACCCCTGACGATGATCGGTATCATCCCCGGACATATCATCATGAATGCCGAATTCACTGCCACATCGATGATCGGGATGATCGCGCTGGGCGGTATCATCGTGAGGCAGTCGATCCTGATTGTGGAATTTGTAAAACTCGAGGTGGCAAAGGGTTCAGAGGTCAATGAAGCGGCAGTTCGGGGCGCCGAGATCCGCATGCGACCCATCTTCATTACCTCGTTGACCCTGATGGCGGGTGCCTGGGCGATCATCTACGACCCGATTTTTCAGGGCATGGCGGTAAGTCTGCTGTTCGGTGCCGGTGTGGCCACCTTGATGGCGGTTATCGTTATACCTCTGGGTTGTATCAGTGCCCGCAAGCAATTCTATATGGAAACCACGGACGAAGGAGTGATTGCGCTCAGTTCGTCCTTTGCCCGGAGGGAAGCCGAGGCGGTTGAAGAGGCGAGTGAGTACAAGACTCCGCTCTGGATGCGTCTGTGGGGTGGCATCATATCCGCCATTACCTGGGCCTATTACATCGTTCGAGCGATATTCACGATGATAGGTATGGGTATCAGTGCCATACGTTCGATGTTTGGTGGTTCCGGAAAATCTGCTCCACCACCACCACCGCCATCCTCGACACCGCCGCCAACGCCGGGTGGTGGCGGAACTCCGCCACCTGCGGCGCCTGAGCCCGTCGTCAGTGCCGAGACACCGTCTGCCGTAACGGAGAGTGCGGTACCCGCGCATGAGACTGCGATGGCTGCCCCCGCCGAGCCAGCGGTAACAAAAGCTGAGGCGATGGAAGAGGCGCAACCAGAAAAAGCGGAGCCAGCTGAGCGTCAGGTGATCGATGCGGCAGAAAAGGCGCAACCGGAGAAAGCGAAGCCGGCTGAGCGTCAGGCGATCGATGCGGCAAGTGCAGCGGAATCACAGAGCGAACCGGAAGAACAGGTAGAAGATGAATCGGATAATCAGGTAACGCCAAAGCGGCGTGGCATCCGGCTCAAGCAGGATCTGGGTTAGCAGACATTGCGAGGATTGATGAATATTCCCGTGGTTGATGGTTCCGGTTTGTCTGGTGGGCGTTGAGATCAGTTCAGTAATGCGCCATACACATCGATTGCGGGATATGACGCTGCTGATTGCCCTGATCGTCGGGACAGGCAGTGTCGTCGCAACCGATGATGAAGGTGTATCTGGCACCAATGGCCCCGGAGAACCGCAGGAGCCGCAAGCAGGTATTTCAGCCAGCACACCTCCCGCCCCGGACGATAAGGGCTGGAGAGCCTTTTCCGCACCACCGCCACCGGGCCCTTACCACTCCTCGATTGAAGAGGTCATGACTCCGGGCTCAACTGTACAACCAGGGTGGCAGGATCACAGCAGGTTTCCGGAGGATAGCGGATACGCCGGTACTGGTCTGCCGGAACAGCCTGGTAGTGTTGAGAACTACGCCGGCAGGAACCGCCAGGTCAGGCCCATGGGACAGCCCTATCCGGGATATGCCTATCCTCAGGGGGCTTATGGCGGACGCGGATACGATCAGGGCGAAGGGATGGCCTATTCCTATCAAGGTGGCCTTCCTGTCAGGCCCCCCCAGGATCTGCAAGGTGGAATGGTCGAAGGCACATCTTCAGGTGGTTTCCCGCTGTATCCTGGATCGTACGGGCAGAATGGGCAGGGTTACCATCAGTTCCCGCCAGGGCCTTATGGATATCAGGAAGGAACCTCTGGTTATTCCAGGGCCATGGATCAATATCCCGGAGGGCAGGGTAAAATGATACCCCCCGAGACCGGCCCTCATAGCGGGTTTGCCAGGCCAGTACCCGGGAATGAAAGCCCCTATCCTCCAGCCGGTTATGATCCTTCCCGCTTCGATCCTGGCATGGCCTATCCCGGGTTGGGGGAGGATATGGGATATCCGCATGGCGGATATTCTTATCCCTATCATTCATACGACACTGGCTTCGGCCAGGAATATGGCGTCCCCGCATACGGGATTCCCGAGGGTGCCCGGTCTGATATGATGCAGGGATCTCCAGGTGCGTACGGGTCTACAACCGCCCCCTATGGTTCCGGCTGGCAACCCGGTTACCAGGCAACCGGTGGATACCCACCTGGTAATTATTATGGGGAGTATCACGAGAATTATTATGCCCCCATGACAGATCCGGGAAGACGTCCATTTGGTGACTACAGGGGATATTACCAGGAGGTTTCACCCTATACCGTGGCCCCCGGTTCCTATGTGCCGACTTACCCCGGAGGCGGTGTGATGCCGGAATATTGGCGCAGACAATAGAATTCTACTGGCATTGATGCCTATTAAGTGCGTATTATGAGAGATATCTATCGAGCATGAGTCGGTACTGCATTGAAATTAAAGACATGGCGTATCATTCCTTGCTTCGTTCTGGCCGTAGGCATTGCTGGTTGCGGTTCTGATCAGGATCTTGCGGAACCTGAACAGCAGGTGGTGGAAAAAGCTGATATCAGCAGTGTACCCATTGCCAAGCCCTGGTATCCGACGCCTAGAACAACCATGAGTGAAAAGCCTTGGCAGGAGACCAGGAGGGTGCCCCATGCAGGGACCGGGGATTGGCCATATCGCGGGGGGCGACAGCCACCGGAATCACAATATGGCGCTGACAAGCAGCCGAATTACTCCATGCCGGTCTATCCCCAGTCACAAACAGACAGTCGGCCGGAGCAGGGGCAATGGTACCCCCGGCAGTCTTATCCATCCGAACAGTATCAGTATTCAAACCGGCCGTGGGGACAGCCGAGGCAACCTCGACACGAGCAGCAGCGGGATCAACGGACTCCTTATACGGGGTATCCGTCCCAGCCAGCTCAGCCGGTACAGCCATATACGGGGTACACGTCCCAGCCAGCCCAGCCGGTACAGCCATATTCCGGGTACTCGTACCAGCCGGTACAGCCTTATGGCTATGGATATGACCCGTATACCGGCCTGACACCCGGTTTTGGACCTGGCCTTGGTCGTGTACCAGGGCTGGGTGGGTATCCAGGACTGATATTACCGCTGGATGCAGAAATACCAGGTCTCGGATCGGGTTGGGGATACTGGTAAAGATATACGGGAACGAAATTCCCGAATGGCAAGATGTTAACAACGGAACAGTGGCGGCACTCCCTACGTTTCTGATCGAGCTGGTACCAGGGAGCTATATATGCATGGGTTTCCCTGTGCATTTTCTTACATTGCAGGAGGTAGGTAACAATGAAAAAGTTGACCAAGATCATTTGCACCACAGCATTTGTCGGTACGCTGGCCGTGCCATTCACATCCGCCAATGCCTGGTGGGGTGGCCCCGGTGGTGGTGGTTGGGGGGATGACTGGATGGGTGACGGCTGGGGTGACGGCTGGGGTGATTTCGACATGAGCATGAGTGGTGGTGGTAGTGGGCGTGGCTATGGCCGTGGTCGTGGATATGGTTATGGCTATGGCTATCCACACTATGGATATGGCCCCTATGGTGGTTGGGGCGGGCCCTATGGGGGGTATGGCGGTCCCTGGGGTGGTGGTGGTCCCTACGGTGGTGGTGGTCCTTACGGTGGTGGTGGTCCCTACGGTGGTGGTGGTCCCTACGGTGGCTATCCCGGCGCGGTCGCACCCGCTACACCTGGGCAATAGCATATCCCGAGTCTGCACAGGGAAGTGCGAAGGGCTCACAACAACAGGGAGCCGAGGTAACTATGAGTTCTCAAGGATCTTCTTTCAAACAGGGCAGAGAGAGATATGAAGTTTGCAATACGTTTCATGGTTTTAACGATTTTGCTGCTAGGGGGGGGGGCAGGCGCTTTCCGTTGATTTTTCTGCTGAAGTAGTCCAGAGTGCCCCGGATAAGGCTCCACAAATATCCCGC
>JARFQV010000051.1 GCA_029287615.1 Pseudomonadota bacterium
ACCACCCGTCCGTCTGGCAGATACCCGGGAAGTAAAGGCAGAGTGAAGAACGCCCCTTCGGTGGTATGGCCCGATGTATTTCCTTGATTTTATTGGCGCGCCCGACAGGATTCGAACCTGTGACCTTCGGCTTCGGAGGCCGACACTCTATCCAACTGAGCTACGGGCGCCCGGGGTGCAAAGCATAACCTTATCACAGTGCCTGGTCCATGCCTGTCTGAAGAGTGGCAGTAATCGGTGGTGTTTTTCATCCGGATGATATTGCCGTTATAATTGCATCCACATGAATTTCAGGCTATTTGCGCGGCCATCCTGGTAGCGCTCGCAAGGAGATAACATTGAGTCATTCAGACAGTGCATTCATGACAACCTTCATCGTGGTTATGGGATTGCTTGCGGTCATCGGGCTGGCGGCATACTTCATTGCCAACCTGGTCGCCGACAGCGAAGACAAAATGCTAGGCAGTGAGGAGTGGAGGGAGACCTCGGACCAGAACATCAAGCCGGCAGGGCAGGTCAATATCGCCGGTGAGGCGCTGGCGCCCGAGACCGCGGTGGTGGCCGATGCGGGCAGTGCCGCGGCAGCGGAAACAGAGACCGCGCCTGAAGCGACCTCCGCTGAGAGTATCTATACCACCAAGTGCCTCGCCTGCCATGCAGCCGGTGTGGCGGGTGCACCCAAACTGGGCGATACCGACGCCTGGGCGCCACGAATTGCAAAGGGTATGGAGACCATGGTCTCTAATGCCATTACTGGCCTGAATGCCATGCCACCGAAGGGAACCTGCATGAGCTGTTCGGATGCTGATATCAAGATGACCGTGGAATACATGGTGGAGCAGAGTCAGTAGGGTCATTCTGATTATCACGTACTTCGAACGGGCAAAGTCCCGTAATCCCGTGTCAGGACGCAATCAGCCGATGTATGTTCCGTGCATTGCCCGCCGAACGGAGTGAGGGGGTCCGGCGTCCTGACCCGGATGCCCGGTCTGAACCGTAACGCATCCCTGTTCCACCTCCGGGATGCTTCTACACTACCGCGCCATCCCACGGGGGAGGCGCGAATCAGGCGAGGAGCGGAGTTCTCTTGCTGCAGCGGTGCGCCTGCGAAGATCGCGTTGCCCGATCTTCCACATGCCCTCCGCTACTGAATGAACCAGTCCGTTACTATTGTCCATGTCAGCCGAATGGACACCATGGGTGGTATCGAACGCCTGTTACAGGCATTTATCAACGAGCCTTCCCCCGATTTTCGACATGCCCTGCTGGCGACGGGTAAAAAAATCCACCAGGCGTTGCGACCCGGGAATCCGGCAATCCCGGTTCGATACAGCCGATATGCACACGGCATCTGTTTACCGAGATCCTTCAGACAAGCACACTGGAATCGGACGCTTGCCGGTCTGCGACCGGATATCGTTTCTTTCTGGGGCTATCCGACCACGGATCACGAACAGTTGGCCTTGTTGCCAGGCACCAGGCTGATCTATCAGGAACACGGCTCCGGCTGGGATATGCCTGTAACGCGGGACAGAAAAGATTTTCTGTATCGAAACGACATGATCATATGCTGCTCGACAGCAGCAGTGCGCATGCTTCAGCTGCGCTGGAACTATTCTGGCACGATTCATGTTGCACGCAATCCGCTGCCTCCGCACGCTGTATCGGTGCATTCACCGTTGCGTCGCATACGGAGTGATCGTCCACTTGTGCTGGGGGTTGCGGGGCGGCTGGTTCCCTACAAGGCAAGCGTTACGGCCCTTTTCGTTCTTGCCAGAGTAATCAGCGACGGAATCGATTGCCGCTTGCGCATCAAAGGCACCGGCCCACTTCTGCGTGCGTTGCAGCATAAGTCACGGCAGCTGGGCTTGAGTGACCGGGTCAACTTCAGCGGAGCCAGCGCCAATATCGCTGCCTTCTATCGCAATATCGATGTGCTTCTGCTTCCCTCTCTGCGTGAGCCCTTTGGCCTCGTCGCCATCGAGGCCATGGCGTCGGGATGTCCGGTGATCGCCAGCGCAGTGGACGGCATTCCCGAGGTTGTCATCGATGGAAAAAACGGCTTTTGCATCACGCCCTCTCTCGCAATGGAGGAATACATCGGAATGGTCGGAGCGGAATTCGGTGGCAGGATTCCGGAAGCAGTCTACGATCCCGCTATTGACCGGCTGCGAGTACCCATGGCGGTTGATCCCTGTGCCATGGCCGATCGCATCGCAAACCTGATCAATACGCCAAAACGCTACACAACCATGAGCTGCGCAGCCGTACGAACTGCGCGGGAGGACTTCAGCTTTGCGGCTTATTACAATAACCTGAAAGATATCTTTCTTTCACTGGTCTGATCCAGTGAAATCGATTTGCCTGATCATTCCGTATTTTGGAACATGGCCGGAATGGTTTCCGCTGTTCCTGGAGTCCTGCCGGTACAATCCAACGATCGACTGGCATTTCTTTACCGACTGCGGTGAAGCCGGCAACTCGTATCCCAACATCAAATTTACCCACATCAGCTACCCGGACTATCAACAGCTGATATCACATCGGCTGCATATCGCGTTTACGGGTAATCCATACAAACTCTGTGATCTGAAACCCTCGCTTGGATACATCCATCGGGCGGAGCTGGAGAGTTACGACTGTTTTGGCTTTGGTGATATCGATGTCATTTACGGTAATCTTCGGAAATTCCTGACCCCCGATGTGCTGGACAAAAAACTGGTCTCCACCCACGCCGACCGCGTATCCGGTCATTTCTGTCTGATGGAGAATACCGGGGAAATGCGCAACGCCTTCAGAAAAATCCCCGGATGGGAGTCGCTGTTAGAAACCGGGAAGCACCAGGGAATCGACGAGTCCTGCTTCACCAGGGTATTTATCAAACATCGTAAACACCCGGAGTGGATTAAACGACTGTCACCGCAATACCGCTCCTGCGTTTTCAGGGAACAATACAGCACGGTCATGAGCCACAAATATCCATGGATTGACGGTTCGCACCGATATCCGGAAACATGGCGCTGGGATAGGGGATGCCTCACCGCAGGTGGGCGCGAGATGATGTACCTGCATTTCACGAACTGGAAATCCGGTCGCTGGCATCGACGGGACGGAATACCCGGCACTACCTGCTGGGAGCAGCTGGAGCGGATTGTTCAAATCACCAATCCTCACCCGGATCGGTTTCAGATCGATCGCAAGCAGGCATTTACGCCATTGCCAGCCTGAGCGACAGCTGTGTCAGGGTGCCTCAGCGTATGGATCTTCCGGGCAAATTCCAGCACCTCAACGTTTTCTCCGGTAACCGCGGCGATCTTACCAGGGCCTGTTACCACTCAAGAAGATCGCCGCGTTGCTGCCTTGACTTGCGAAAAAATGGCCACCGTCGCGACGATACTATTAGTGTTAACAGGCCCTAATAGTAGGCAAGGATGGTAGCCATGGCACTTGTGAATTCCTCGAAGGAATGTGGTTTGACGATATAGTCCTCTACGTCATACTCAAAGGCAGCAGCGCGGTCATGTGGTTCATTCGAGGAAGTCAGCACAATAACCGGGAGAGACTCCAGGTCCGGGTCCGCACGAAGCTCTTTCAGAAATTCGATTCCGCCCATTCTGGGGAGATTGAGATCCAGCAGTATGAGCGAGGGCTTTGGTTCAATCCTGGGAAAGCCGTCACCGCGTAACATGCCAAGCGCTTCGACACCGGTACGGGCAACGTAGATCGGGTTGGCAACATCATTTTTTTGCAATGCCCGCTTGACAGTCATAATGTCGACCCTGTCATCCTCCACGAGCAAAATGACGGCGTTTTTATCGAGCATGCATAAGTATCCTGGTACGGTTGCGTAAATAGAGTAAGGATGCCGGCAGGCCTAGCCTGCTTTGGGCCAGGTAAACCGGAAACTGGCACCCTTGCCTTCTTTTGATTTCAGTGTTATCGAACCACCGTGTTCCTGTACAACCTTCCTTACCAGCGCCAGCCCTATGCCGGTATCGGTATCATAGTCCCTGGTCTCAAGCGTCTGAAACATTTTGAAGATCCTGTCATGATATTCCGGTGCGATGCCGGGTCCATCATCCTTTACCGTGAATTCGTAGAAGTCGTCATTATCGGAAACCTTGATCCAGACATGCCCTCGTTTGCCACCATGGTGCTTGATACTGTTGCTGATCAGGTTGGCAAATACCTGGTACAAGTGCAAGCGCTCGGTTTGCAGGGTGGGCATGCCCGGGGCTATGTCAATCCTGAAGCCTTTGGGAGGTGAAAGTGAATCGACTATCTCGACCAGCAGATCCGCTACGTCTACGTTTTCCAGGGACGGCCCTGTGCGGCCGATGCGGGAGTAATCGAGCAGACCTTCGATCAAGGCATTCATGCGCTTCACACGATCGCGAAGAAGATCCAGTTGTTCACGGGTTGCCCCGGTAAGTTTTCCTTTCAGATCTTCCTGCAACCAGCCGGCCAGGTTCGCGATGCCTCTCAGTGGTGCCTTGAGGTCATGCGAGGCCACATAGGCAAATTGCTCTAGTTCCCGGTTCGACCTGTGGAGTTCATCTGCATATTGCTTTAGAATG
>JARFQV010000090.1 GCA_029287615.1 Pseudomonadota bacterium
GCCGTCGGTACCCCGACAAGGCGAGGTGACGGCCACGCCGACCTGGTCTACGTATACGAGGCCGCCAAGCAGGTCGCCCGGCACCTGAATGGATACACCGTCATTGTGGACAAGTCGACCGTTCCTGTGGGAACTGCACGACAGGTCTGCCGTGTTATCAAGGAAGAAAATCCGGAGGCCGATTTCGATGTCGCTTCCAATCCCGAGTTCCTGCGCGAGGGTGCCGCCATCAGCGACTTCATGCGGCCGGACCGGGTCGTGCTCGGGGTGGAAAGCGAGCGCGCCGAGAAGTTGCTGCGGGAACTCTACCGTCCGCTCAACCTGATCGAGGCACCGATCCTGGTCACCGGTCTGGAAAGCGCCGAACTGGTGAAATATGCATCAAACGCCTTCCTCGCCACCAAGATCAGCTTCATCAACGAGATCGCTAACCTGTGCGAGGAGGTGGGTGCGGATGTGCATGCCGTTGCCCGGGGCATGGGCATGGACAAGCGCATCGGCAGCAAGTTTCTGCACCCGGGGCCGGGATACGGCGGCTCCTGCTTCCCCAAGGATACAACGGCATTGATTCGCATTGCGCAGGAACATGGTGTG
The DNA here is from genome assembly GCA_029287615.1 of Pseudomonadota bacterium. GTDB lineage: Bacteria > Pseudomonadota > Gammaproteobacteria > UBA9214 > UBA9214 > JARFQV01. Next base: position 595 of record JARFQV010000090.1, read on the forward strand.
CACTGCCGTATTGTGGAGTCAGCTGTTGAGGTCAATGCTGCGCAGAAGGCGCGCATGGTGAAGAAGATCCGCGAGGCGCTAGGAGGGTGCGAGGCAGGCAAGACCATTGCTATCCTTGGCTTAACATTCAAGCCGGAAACAGATGACATGCGGGATGCTCCGTCCTTGGCGATTATTCCAAACCTGATTGACAAGGGCGCGATTATACGGGCACATGATCCGCAAGGTATGGAGGCGGCAAAAGCGTTGTTGCCAGATAAGGTGAATTATTTCGATGATATCTACGAGATGCTCCAGGGTGCGGATGCCTGTGTTTTGATGACTGAATGGAACGAGTACCGTGGTCTTGATCCCGAGCACATCCTAGACTTGATGATTGGTGATGTATTTATTGATCTGCGCAATGTCTATGAGAATAATGTGATGCATAATTGCGGTTTTAAATATATTTCTGTCGGCAGAGATAATTGAATAGTAATTTGCGCCTATTGGCATGGCAGGAAAGTGTTGCGTGTGTGTTTATGCTATCGATGTTGTATGTGTATGCAAATTTGCTGGCAAGCAAGCTGCTTCGTATTCCAGTGATTTGGAGCAAGTCTTATCACCCTAGGCGGCAAGACAGTTGCCGATTTGAAGTTTGGCTTCCCAGGTTCGGCAGCTACAACACGAGTTCCCACGCTAACCAGAAGACCAGGAGTGTTGATATGAGGGCCATCCTGATAATCTACCGTGATGTCCTGAAGGTATATCTTCCGATGTTATCGGCGCAGGTCGCTGTTGCAGACAAGAGGGCTGAATACCGACCATGCCCGGATGCATTGGCGTGAGCCCGTATGAAAAGCTGGCATCGAAGAACAGAAAAATCAATCACAATACTTGTCTCGGCTGGTAACGAATTACTCCGGATTTGAGGCTCTATGCGGGGTCGAGTTACGACCACTACCTGCAGTGAGACTGGCATTCACAGAATTAGTAAATGGATAAGTTGCTCGTCACAGGGGGTGCGCAGAGGCCCGATGCCGCCAGGCTTGGTGAGGGCCGGCGCTACAGTTCGGCGCATCTGATCATGCTCGATTTTGAATCTGGTTCACTGCGGGAGCTTAAATCGGTCACTGAAGGGAATGAGAATTACCCGGATGTGCTACCCAATATTACTTTTACATCCTGCACCCTGGAAGGTGGTAAATTATACCTCTGCACTGAAACAGAGGTGTTCGTGTATCGCTATCCCGAGATGGAACTGTTGAACAGTGCCTCCTACGGTTTTTTTCAGAATTGTCATCATGTGGCTCCGGTCGGGGGGTATATTGCCGTCGTTTCCACAGGGCTTGATCTGATTGTCTTTCTTGACAGGGAGACACTGCAGCCTGTCCGTTTTTTTAACTCCCTTGGCATGGATCCATGGCATCGTTTCTCACCTGATGTCGACTACAGAAAGGTGCATTCAACAAAACCGCATGAGTCACATCCGAATTTCGTATTTTTCTTGGACGGTGAACCCTGGGTGACTCGTTTCAACCAGAAAGATGCTGTATGCCTAACAGACATGAGTCAGCGGATCGATATTGGACTCGAACGGGTTCATGACGGGCATATCGTCGCCGACTGTATCTATTTCACGACGGTTGACGGGCGTATTGTCTGTGCCGACGGGGCAAGCAGACGTGTAAAAACCGTGTATGATCTGAATGAGATCGGTGGCGAAGGTGTACCGCTGGGATGGTGCCGTGGGCTTCTGATTGAAGGGAATGTCGCATATGTCGGCTTTACACGGATTCGGCAGACCGTGGTCAAGGAAAACGTGAAGTGGCTGCTAAGTTATATCGGACGGAAGAACAATCTGCCCAGCCGGATTGTCAAGTACGATTTGGCGGCGCGTCGCATATTGGGGGAAGTCGAAATGCCGCGAGGGAAGCTCGATGCGATTTACAGCATTGTGCGGGCCTGACAGGAAAAAATCGGTATGACCGGTGATGGTGGCGCAATTCCAATCATCGTTGGTTCGGGGCGCAGCGGCACTACCTGGGTACAGGATACAGTGGCCAGAGCCAATGGCTATGCAACCGCTTTTGAGCCGCTGCATCCCAATGCTGTGCCCAATATGGCGACATTTTCGGGTTTATATCTCAAGACAGAGGATCATTGCCTTGGGCTTGAGTCGTTTCTGAAGCAGCTATTTAAAGGGCAGGTGAGCAATACATGGGTAAACTACCGGGTTCGCCCAGACAGACTTGCCATCCAGAAAAGCCATTTCTCCCATCCGCGGGCATTCTATGAATGGCTACGGCGATGGAGAAAATACGCACGGCACTATGTAGATTACAGGCGTGATCGAGGCAAACCGGTATTGGTAAAGTGCATTAGAGCGAACCTCATGCTGCCGTGGCTTGCCAGCCATTTCAATGTGCGGATTGCGGCGATTGTGCGCCATCCAGGGGCAGTGGTCGAGTCCAAGATGCGACTGGGCGGGGACGACTGGGAGCCGGAGGTGGTGATCGAGCGGTACCGCAGCCAGTCCGGACTCATGGAAGAGTTGCCCGGCGCCCACGAGAGGTTATCGTATGAACGCCTGACACCTGCTGGTCGGCATGCGCTGATCTGGTGTATTGAGAACAAGCTCCTCGTGGAGCGTGCTGCGAAATGGGGTATAGTTTTGACTTACTATGAAGACCTTCTGGATGATTCAGCTGATGATATGTGGCAGGCTGTTGTGGAAGGGCTTGGACTGAAACATGTACCGGATAGGGTGTCGCGCTGCAGGGCATCGCAGCAGGCAAGCCTGTTGACCGCCAAAAGCGGCTATGAATCCGGTCACTCTGGAGGGTGGCGGTCACGGCTGTCTACTGCACAGATTGATGAGATCCAGCAGATACTCGACGTGTTTGAAATCAATCAGTACAACATGAACAGCATGTTGCCCTGCCGGCGGAGGGCCAACGGCCCATGATGGAACTCACTTCTGCACAATATTACCAGCTGGTCGCCGGTTTGATACTCGTCATAATTGCTTTCGTCGGGGCCTACGCGGGACCTGAGCGAGTGGTCGTATTCGTCCTGATTCTTTTGCTACCGTTCCAGCCCATAACATCCAAATACGGCACTGTGAACACGGGGCTGGCCCTGCTGGTATTTATGGCATTTCTACTGAACGGGAGGCTTAGGCGTTTTCCGTTACTGTTTCTTGTGTGCGCAGTTATGCTGGCGTACCTGTTGTCTTTTACACAAGTGCCAAGGGCAACTTATCCTGATCACATTTATTATCTTGTCGCCATTTGCGCAAATTTTGCCCTATTCTATATTGTTTATAACAATATCAGCCGCAGCGGTGATATACGCGGCTTTTTCAATATACTGCTCTGGACAAACATGTTTGTCGGTCTTTACTGTTTTGCACAATTGATTATAGGTATAGAACCCAAGGCAATGCTTGGCATTGGTGATCTTGCCTTGCGAGATAATCGCTGGGATGCCCGACTAGCCGGCCCGTTTGCTGC
>JARFQV010000126.1 GCA_029287615.1 Pseudomonadota bacterium
CGGCAGCGTCAGATGTGTATAAGAGACAGGCTTCTACCCGGCTTCGCGCAAGCTCGGTCTTCTTGATCAGGTTGGCGCGTTCCATTACGAGCGAATCCTGCTGTTCCTGCAGGGAAAGATTCTCCTGCTTCAGGCGCTCGATGATCTGCAACAGGCTCTTGACCTGTTCCTCGAGTTTATCGAGTTCCTGGCGAGTGTTGGATTTTTTGCTGGTTTCAGACATAGAACCAATATAGTGCGCTCTACGTGCCCGGTCAATGTTCTGGTGTGCAGGCACTGTGCCATAATCAGTATCTGGTTACGGCATTTTCGTGGTTTCTTATAGCGAAAACGGGAGATGGCAAGGTGAATGAGATAGCAGTGCGGGAATTCGATGAGGTGGATGCCTTGCTGCAGCGCGTGGGATCCATTGCGGGGGCTGCTGAAACCCACGGGTTTCTATGCGGGATTATTTGCGCAGCGGGTCATGCGGACAGCCAGACCTGGTATCCCCACCTGATCGGGCAAGGGGATCAACAGGACGGACCCGTCAGGGATGAATGCCTGGACCTTCTGGATAAACTCTACCGGGATACACTGTTGCAGATGAATCACAGCGAGCTTGATTTTCACCCCCTGCTGCCGGGAGACGAGGTGCCGCTTGAATTGCGCAGTAAAGCCATGGGTGACTGGTGCCAGGGATACCTGTTTGGTCTGGGTCTGGGTGGATTCAATACAGGGGATGGTGGATTGCCGGGTGAAGTCGGTGAGTTTCTGAGGGATATTGGTGAAATTTCCGGTGTGAACTTCGATTTCGACGAATCGGACGATATGGATGAGGCGGCCTATCAGGAAATCATGGAATATATCCGCATGGGTGTGCTGTTGATACTGGAGGAACTGCAGCCGGTCACTACCCTGAGGAATCTGCAATAGATGCTCTTGTTCGTAAACTGACTTCCCGACAGGACGATCTTCCATGAAGATGACCGAATTTACCCGCCGCAGAAAGCAATTGATGCGCATGATGGGCCAGGACGCACTCGCTATCGTGCCGACGGCACCGGAGCGCAGGAGAAATCGTGATGTTGACTATCCCTACAGGGCGGATAGTGATTTTTTCTATCTCACCGGTTTTCCGGAACCGGAAGCCGTTGCCGTCCTGATTCCCGGCCGCACGCATGGCGAGTACCTGCTGTTTTGCCGCGAGCGCGATCCCCTGCTGGAAACCTGGAACGGTCGCAGGGCAGGAACGCAGGGTGCGTGCGAACGGTATGATGCAGATGATGCCTTTCCGATTACCGATATTGACGAAATTTTGCCCGGGTTGATGGAGGGCCGTGACCGTGTGTTCTATACCATGGGAGCGTACACGGATTTCGACAGCAGGGTGATCGGATGGGTCAATCAGCTACGCAAGGGTTCGCGTAGCGGACAGCGCAGTCCGGATGAGTTCGTCTCCCTGGAGCATTTTTTGCATGATATGCGGCTGTACAAGAGCCGCGCCGAGATCGCCCTCATGCGCAAGTCAGCCCGGATCGCCGGTCTCGCGCACAAGAGGGCAATGCAGATATGCAGGCCCGGTATGATGGAATACGAAATCGAGGCAGTCTTTCAGCATGCATTCCGCAGTGCGGGAACCATGCCAGCCTACCCGCCCATCGTTGGTGGTGGCGAGAACGGCTGTATTCTTCATTACACCGAGAATAACGCGCCGCTTGAGGATGGTGACCTGATACTGATCGATGCCGGCGCTGAACTCGAATGTTATGCATCGGATATTACGCGTACCTTCCCGGTGAACGGAAGGTTCAGCAAGACCCAGAAGGCACTCTACGAGGTCGTGCTGGCTGCCCAGCAGGCCGCGATTAACAAGGTGAAACCGGGCAATCACTGGAATGCACCCCATGAAGCGGCCATACGTACACTCACCCGGGGACTGGTTGACCTGGGGATCCTGAAAGGCACAGTCAGCGCGCTGGTAAAAAAGGAGGCCTACCGGACTGTGTATATGCATCGAACCGGGCACTGGTTGGGTATGGATGTCCATGATGTCGGTGACTACAAGGTAGGTGGCGAATGGCGGGTACTGGAACCGGGGATGGTCCTCACCGTGGAACCCGGTGTCTATATACCTTCCCGGACGAAAGGCGTATTGCGAAAATGGTGGGGTAATGGCATCCGGATCGAAGACGATGTTATGGTGACAAAGGATGGCAATGAGGTGCTGAGTGCAGGGGTGCCAAAGACAGTCGAGGAAATCGAGTCGGTGATGGACTCCGGCAGATGATGCGGTGCACCGGCCATCATCATGATTGAAGTGGATACGGTAGTCACATCACATTACAAACGGCGGGCGCGGGTTGCGGGAAGAAAATGTAAACTACTTGCCATGCTTCTGGCTTGTCGGGATTCCGGGTACGGTGATCCTCGTTGCACCCGGCGTTCCCCGGGTGAATTGTCTGCAGTGTTTTTATGAAAAGTGCTGAATATGAAGTTCTGATCATCGGTGGTGGCCTGGTGGGGGCGAGTCTTGCCTGTGCCCTGGGTGAGCAGAATCTGCCCACGGCGCTGATCGAGTCGGTTCCGATCGAGGCGCGGGAACAGCCAGGGTATGACGATCGCGCCATTGCCCTGGCCCAGGGCACACAACGAATTTTCAATACCATGGGTCTTTGGAAGCCACTGGCGCCATCGGTAACACCGATTCACAGGATTCATGTTTCAGACCGGGGCCGATTCGGTTTTACCCGGCTGGACCGGGAGGAGGAAGGTGTCGAGGCGCTTGGTTATGTGGCGCCCATACTGGATCTCGGGCGAGTGCTGGCTGAAAGAATGAACCGCTTGCCTGCGGTCAAGGTCATATGTCCCGCACAATTGAAGGGATTCAGCCAGGAAGAACAATCAGTGGAAGCGGAGGTCGAGAGCCCGGAGGGTGACCTGAATCTGAGTGCTCGATTGCTGGTGGCTGCCGATGGCGCGCGCTCCGGTATTCGTGATCAACTCAATATTCCTGTTACCCGCTGGCAGTACGGGCAGTCGGCAGTGATTACGAATATCACCCCCCAGTTGCCGCACCGTAATATTGCCTACGAAAGATTCACTGACACCGGGCCGCTTGCCGTGTTGCCGATGACAGACCGGCGTTGCGCAGTGGTCTGGACGGTTGAAGACCGGCAGGTAGAGTTCGTGATGTCGCTTGATGATGACGAATTCATTGCGCGACTGGAGGATCGTTTCGGTTCGCGACTCGGTAGACTGGAAAAGGTCGGGACGCGCCAGGCCTTTCCCTTGCAAATGTTACGTGCCAAAGAGGCCGTGCGCCACCGGCTGGCGCTGATCGGTAATGCCGCCCATACCCTTCATCCGATCGCCGGTCAGGGATTCAATCTGGGTATTCGTGATGTCGCGACCCTGACAGAGGTTATCGTGGATGCCGTTCGACAGGGGCTGGATCCGGGGGAAATCGGCGTGCTGAACCGGTATGCCGACTGGCGGCGTTCCGACCACCTGCGGGTAGTGGCGTTTACCGATGCCATAGCCAGACTGTTTTCCTGGCAATTGCTGCCGGTCACCCTGCTTCGTGATACCGGGATGGTGGGGCTCGATCTGTTGTCGCCTGCAAAGCGTCTCTTTGCCAGGCTGACCATGGGGCGCGCCGGTCGAATGCCGCGTCTTTCACGCGGAATGAAACCCTAGGGCCTGTTAACACTAAGAAGATCGCCGCGTTGCTGCCTGCAATCAGGCCAGGCACCAACAGTAGGCGCTTTAGGCGAGGCGCGAGGAGAGAAGTTTAGTGATGCTAAATGAACGACGAGCAACGCCGCATGGCCTG
>JARFQV010000129.1 GCA_029287615.1 Pseudomonadota bacterium
TCGGCGCACACATCCGGCTCAGCGTACGCCGCGTACGGATCGCCTTTTCTGAAAGTTATCCGTATGCCGGGTTGTTCCGGCAGATCATGCAGCGGCTGCAACGCATACCTTTGCGCTGCTAACTCAGTACCGCATCCAGCGTCGATGGTGCGCTTGTTGACGAAGTGCAGGGACCTCTTTGTCTGACCCTCAGAAAGTCCCCGGTAATTACCCGTTTCACGGGTCAGATGGGCACAAAAAAAAAGAACTTCCACTCGAACTCAGCCGGCCCAACCCTCCTCATCAGATTTGCACTCCGCATCCTCACCAAAACCCAAGTGGTGGCCGGGGCTGTGAGAAATCCGGGCTAGCTCTATTCGGGAATGGCAAATCCAGTACTTTCAGGACTAACAAGCACTTACATTGAATGACCTATTCCTACCACGAACCGGACATCCGAGTAGCTTACTCAGATATTTGCCGTTGAACGGCAGGTGACCGCCCGAAACTCTCCGTTCCCCTGGCCTCCTGTGAAGGAAGGCAATGCAGCAATTATTACCGTTCACACCCAGCTACACGTAGTTACACTTTTACCAGAGAAGACATCCCCAACACACAAGAAACCCCGCATCAGCGGGGTTTCTATGCCTTCGAAATTGGCTAAGAGTTGTAACGCATCATCAAAACTAAATCCTTGATAACACGATACAGTGCTTTTTCATGTTTTGGTAGCGTGGATATGATTAGCCATCTACAGACAGTGCAAATCATGCAAAGAGAAAATCTTGGGATACCCCTGTCCGATTGTTCCTATCAGCCACATATTCACTCGATTCCGCATGAGCCAGGTATCCCCCCTTTGTTGCATGTGTAGCAGGCACACGTCTTATCGCCATAACATTTCCAGTCTCCAAAACAAGTGGACCGAAGTACTGTACACGCGGGGGAAAGCGGTCCTCCACTGCAGCGTTCGATGCCCTCGAGTCCAGTGTCGGCTACTCCGAGGAGGTCATCTATCTTTCGTTCTTCGGCTTCGAGAGCAACAAGCGTATCATAGGGCGCGAGATCTACTCCGTTTGCTGGATTTAGATTATCAATTTTATTGGTAGAAGCATTAATTTGCCCCCTCATTGCTAGTAAGGTGGCGCGGGGATTAAAGTACGCGCAGAGTTTTGGTCCCTCGCGTAACATTTCCGCCATGCAGCTCTGAAGCAGGCTGCTCCTCTCGATTATATCCAGACTTTGTATGATTGCATTACTTAACTCAGGGGATCTTGTGGGGCCAACACTGTGGTTACCATCCACCGATATGTCATTGGCCCATGTCAAACCGCTCAAGAAGAAATATCCGAAGCACAAGAGAATTGCAGAATAATGAATCTGTCGCAATTTCATGACGTGGTACCTCCATTACTTCAATAATGGATAATACAAGCCAATTAATTCCTTTTATAGCTCACCTATTGGACTCACCGGGACTGACTTCTCTCGACACACTCCTCAAGAAGCACCGGTGTGTCTACACACTGTATAGACCATTAAGCACAATACCGCCATTACAATATTATGACAGTCAATATGAAGACAATATTAGGGAATCGCTTTTCGACACCCGTCCATTCCGTTTTTCCTGATGAATAAGGTCATAGACATAAAGTTGTGAATACTCCACCGGCTTTTGTATGTCTGAAAACAGTACCTTCCCGTCATTCAGTAACTTACAGCGAATGTCCGGTTTCGGGGCCTCTTCCACCGTTCGCCATACCACCACCAACGGCCGGTATACGCCACATCTCGGATGTTCCCGCCCGTCTACCACGCACGGGGTAGATGGTCGGTGGTCGAGGCGTCGAGGGTCGGATGGTGGGGAGGGCAGACGAGGGTGGAGTGCGGGTGGTGTTGCTGGCGTTTTGGTTGTTGATGGGGCATCAGATTGTTACCCCACAGTTACCCCGCTGATATTTTTACTTCTCTGTTTTTATGTAACCTACTGAAAAATATGGTGGGCCTGGTAGGACTCGAACCTACGACCAAGGGATTATGAGTCCCCTGCTCTAACCAACTGAGCTACAGGCCCATGGGGCAGGAAGTATAGCCCTCAAGGGTGGTGACCGGCCAATAGGGTCGGCCAACAGGGTCGGGCAACCGTGGAGGCGGCGGCTCTACTCGATTTCGAGGAAGCTGCGCAGTTGGTCCGAACGGCTCGGGTGGCGGAGCTTGCGGAGGGCCTTGGCCTCGATCTGGCGAATTCGCTCACGGGTGACGTCGAACTGCTTGCCGACTTCTTCCAGTGTGTGGTCGGTATTCATGTCGATGCCGAAGCGCATGCGCAGTACCTTGGCTTCGCGCGGGGTCAGGCCGGACAACACGCCCTGCGTGGCTTCCCGCAGGCCTTCCATTGAAGCGGAGTCGACGGGTGAGAGTATCGCCATATCCTCGATAAAGTCACCGAGATGGGAATCTTCGTCATCACCAATCGGTGTTTCCATGGAAATCGGCTCTTTGGCGATCTTGAGCACCTTGCGAACCTTGTCTTCCGGCATTTCCATGCGTTCTGCGAGTTCGTCCGGGGTTGGTTCGCGTCCGATTTCCTGCAGCATCTGTCGCGATATCCGGTTCAGCTTGTTGATCGTCTCGATCATGTGCACGGGGATGCGGATCGTGCGTGCCTGGTCGGCGATGGAGCGCGTGATCGCCTGGCGTATCCACCAGGTAGCATATGTCGAGAACTTGTATCCGCGCCGGTACTCGACCTTGTCCACGGCCTTCATCAGGCCAATGTTGCCTGCCTGGCTCAGGTCGAGAAACTGCAGGCCACGGTTGGTGTATTTCTTGGCAATTGAAATCACCAGGCGAAGATTGGCCTCCACCATTTCCTTTTTTGCGCGCCGCGCCTTGGCCTCGCCAATCGACATGCGCCGGTTGATGTCCTTGATCTCGCGGATGGTCAGGCTGGTTTCGCCCTGGATGGTGATCAGTTTGGATTGTGCGCGAAATATCTCCGCCTTGTACTCGGCCAGGACAGGCGAATACTTGCGGCCAGCCTTGATCTGCTCATCCAGCCATTTCAGATCTGTTTCATTGTCCGGGAAGGAGGTGATGAAATCCTTGCGTGGCATATTTGCCCGGGAGACGCAGATATCCATGATGACCCGTTCGTGCGAGCGGATGCGGGTAATGACCTTGCGCAGGTCATGGGTCATCTGCTCGATCAGTCTTGGCAGGATCTTGAATACCGAAAACTCCCTGGCGAGCTGTTCACGCAGTTTTTTGACACGCGCCTGGTTCCGGCTCTTGCCACCCTGTGAGCCTTGCTCCATGAGCTGCTCATGGGTCTTGCGTAGTGCGGCGAAGTTTTCGGCAGCCTCCTCGGGATCGGGTCCGGTATCCGCGATGGACTCATCGTCATCGTCATCATCAGATGACGCGGTTGTCTGCGGAGGGGCGGGTGTGAAATCTTCATCGGGATCCGCGTCCGGATCAACGAAACCATTAATGACGTCCGTCAGGCGCACTTCCCCGGCTTGCACCATGGCGTAATTATCAAGCAGCCGTTGACTTGCGCCGGGATAGGTCGACAGGGCGGTAATCACCTGGCGCAGGCCATCCTCGATTCGCTTGGCTATCTTGATTTCGCCTTCGCGGGTCAACAGCTCCACGGTGCCCATCTCGCGCATGTACATCCTGACCGGATCGGTGGTGCGGCCGAATTCACTGTCCACGCTGACCAGAGCCGCTGCGGCCTCTTCCGCTGCATCGTCGTCGGGACTGGCCTTGGTGCTCGATATGAGCAGGGCATCCGTGTCAGGAGCCACTTCATGGACCATGATGCCCATGTCGTTGATCATGCCGATGATCTCTTCGATCTGTTGTGGATCGACTATTTCCTCCGGTAAATGATCGTTGACTTCCGCATAGGTAAGAAAGCCCTGTTCCTTGCCCCGGGTGATTAGTAACTTCAGTCGCGACTGCTGGTCTTTATCCATGGATTCTGTAGCCAGTGATGATGTAGGATCGGCTCAGGTACCGATTCGAAGTAGGCAAAACAAACGTTCAGTATAAACTAATATAGCAAATCACTCCAGTATCGACAGGCAGTTATTTCTCCGGTTCCCTGTCCGCCGCTACCTGTTTGGATAACAATTGTTTTAATTCAGATTTTTCACCTTCATCGAGTGAGCCGGAACGTGATCTGGCCAACAATCTGTCGGTTCGCTGATCCCTCGCCATCCGCTCCAGCCGGGAGACGACGCCTCTGTATTCGGCCTCGATATCCATATCGGCAAGCGGAGGGATCCATCGGGCGAGCCGGGAGAGGTGACGGCCATCTTCGCGGTCCCGCCAGTGTTCCAGTATGGCTCCTGTTGTTAGATGTGGGTGTTTTTCCAGTAATTCAAGTAGTTCCCTCAACAAGGGGACACCAGGCAGGTCCGGTAGAGCCAGCGGGTTCCTGTCGATCCCCAGCCGCGCCAATTCAGGGTGCTGGAGCAACAGCGTAATTGCCTGTCTCACAGGGCTTCTTCCGGCGTCAGCCGCTGTTGATGGGGGGGGCATGGCCTTGTCGCCAGTCAAATTTCCGGAAATCAGAGCGCGCAGCTGGTCGACATCCGTTCTTGCGATACCGGCCAGCCGCTCGATCATGAGGTGATGAAAAACGCCTTCGGGTAACCTGGCCAGTAGTGGTCTGGCGAGCGTTACGAGGCGGGCACGCCCGTCCATGCTTGAGGTATCGACTTGCCGCTCGAGTCCTGCAAAGAAAAAATCCGAAAATGGCATGCAGGTCTCAATACGGTGTTCAAAGGCCTGATGGCCCTCCTTGCGAACCAGGGTGTCCGGATCCTCTCCCTCGGGCAGAAACAGGAACCGGGCAGAACGGCCGTCCGCCAGGACAGGGAGTGCCTGTTCCAGGGCTCGCCATGCCGCCGTGCGCCCGGCTCGATCCCCGTCAAAGCAAAAGATCACCTCGGGTACGACTCTGAAAAGGCGCTCCAGATGTTCCTGGGTGGTCGCGGTACCCAGCGTCGCCACGGCATTGCGGATACCGAACTGCCCCAGCGCCAGGACATCCATGTAGCCCTCAACGACCAGGAGTCGTTCCAGGTTCCGTTCCGACTTGCGTGCCTCGTACAGCCCGTAGAGTTCACGCCCCTTGTGAAATACCGCAGATTCGGGGCTGTTCAGGTACTTGGGTTTCTCCTCACCCAGCACCCTTCCGCCAAAGCCGATCACCCTGCCGCGCCGGTCCCGAATCGGGAATATGATGCGATCCCGGAAGCGGTCATAGAGACCTCCTTCCGGCCGTTCCACCAGCAGGCCGGTCTTGAGCAGGGCGCTACGGGTGGTTGCGTCGGGATTCATGGCCTTCAAGAGGTTATCCCAGCCCGGTGGTGCATAACCCACAGCGAATCTCGCGGCAATCTCTCCCGTCAGTCCCCGGTTCTTGAGGTAATCGACCGCGTGCTGCGCCACCGGCTGCTGACGAAGTTGCTGCTGATAATACGCGGTGGCCCTCTCCAGCACGGAATACAATGTACGGGTCTGGTCGGGTTTTTCGGGGCTACCGGCTGACTCGCGAGGGATGGTGAGCCCCGCGCGGTGCGCCAGATCCTCGACTGCCTCAACGAAATCGATATTTTCGAACTCCATCAAAAAGCCGATGGCGCTACCATGGGCCCCGCAACCGAAGCAGTGATAGAACTGCTTGCCAGGGCTGACGGTGAAGGAGGGTGTTTTTTCGTTGTGAAAGGGGCAGCAGGCAGTGTAGTCGCGGCCTGCCTTTTTTAATGGGACACGGGAATCGACAATGTCCACGATATCGATGCGCGTCAGCAGTTCATCGATGAACGGACGGGGAATTCTGCCTGCCATGTGCCTAAGGGTAAAAGCTTGAGGTTGCCAAGGAAAGGCGTCTGACGATCTGGTGAAGCCTGTTCCGGCGATTTGTGGGGTAAATCTATGAAAGTCAGTGAGTTATTCTGTGTTGGTGCTGTATCTGGTGGTGGATATAAATTTAGGGTTCTATGTAATTAATTGATAAGGTATTGTTATTTATATATAAAACGCTACTGGCTGAGCCGGGTCTTGATCTGTGCGCTGACAGCGCCCATGTCTGCGCGGCCTTGCAGCTTGGGTTTGAGGATACCCATCACCTTGCCCATGTCCTTGAGGGAACTGGCCCCGGTCTCTGAGATTGCTGCATCGATCAGCTGATTGATTTCCTCCTCGCCGAGCGGTTCGGGCAGGTAGGCCTGGATCAGCTTCAGTTCGTATGCTTCCTGTTCGGCCAGATCATCCCTGCCGGCCTTTTCGTACTGGCTGAGGGATTCACGGCGCTGCTTGGACATTTTGTCGAGTACCGCTGTCACCTGCTGGTCATCCAGGGTGATCCGCTCATCAACCTCGCGCTGCTTGATAGCGGCGAGTATCAATCTGATGGTTCCCAGGCGCTGCTTGTCACCGGCGCGCATGGCCTCTTTCATGTCTTGCTGAATGTCTTCCTTGAGAGGCATGTGGTCTTCGGTGTGAAGGTGGGTTACAGAGAGGATGTATCCTGGTGTGATCCGGACGGGATCAATGGTGTGTTTGATCGTAACCGTTTGTATTATTGTTAGTTGTTTGTCTGTTCGTCCGGCTGAACACCTTGCCTAGTACAGGCGGACGCGCCTGGAGTTGTCACGGAACATCTTTTTGAGATGACGCTTCACGGCGGCTGCCTTCTTGCGCTTGCGCTCCTGGGTCGGCTTCTCATAGAACTCGCGACGGCGTACCTCGGAGAGGATGCCCGCCTTTTCACAGGCGCGCTTGAAGCGTCGCATGGCGATTTCAAAGGGTTCGTTTTCTCTGACACGTACGTTAGGCATTTACATTTCCAGTCATTTTCTGGCGACAGTGGCCGGGACGCGGATTGTATACAGGTGCTGGCAAAAACGCAAAATTCCTCTCCGTACCGGTAGTGACGCGGCTTGCCCGAGTGCGGCTATAATCTCCTGCTATTCGTTTTCCATGCGATCCGTGCGATGAGAGCAGAGTTTGGACCCGTTCTGGGTATCGAGACCTCCTGCGATGAAACAGGAGTCGCCATCTATGAGGCAAGGCGAGGCTTGCTGGCCCATGCGCTGCACAGCCAGGTGAACCTGCACGCGCGTTACGGCGGGGTGGTACCCGAACTTGCCTCACGTGACCATGTACGCAAACTCTTGCCACTGGTGCGCGGGGTATTCGAGACCACAGGGCTTGATCCCGCAGCGATCGGGGGTGTGGCCTACACCGCCGGTCCCGGCCTGGTTGGCGCCCTGCTGGTGGGCGCAGCGACGGGACGCAGCCTGGCCCTGGCCTGGGGAGTACCGGCAATCGGCATCCACCACATGGAGGGACATTTGCTGGCGCCCATGCTGGAAGCGGATCCACCGGAATGCCCGTTTGTGGCGCTATTGGTTTCCGGGGGACATACCATGCTGGTGCGGGTGGAGGGGCTGGGTCGCTACCAGATACTGGGAGAATCGCTGGATGATGCGGCAGGTGAGGCATTCGACAAGACGGCCAAGCTGCTTGGGCTTCCCTATCCAGGGGGGCCGTCACTGGCGAGGCTGGCGGGGTCCGGGCGCCCGGACCGATTCCGGTTTCCCCGGCCGATGACAGACCGGCCGGGCCTGGATTTCAGCTTCAGTGGACTCAAGACATTCGCACTGAATACCTGGCACGAGGCCGGCTCCGACGAGCAGACGAAGGCCGATATCGCCCGTGCCTTCGAGGATGCAGTGGTAGACACCCTGGCGATCAAGTGCCGGCGGGCGCTGGAGCAAACCGGTATCGGACGACTGGTCGTGGCCGGTGGGGTGGGTGCGAATAGAGCCCTGCGAGAACGACTGTCGGCGCTGGCAAGCGGACTCGGAGGAAAAGTGTATTATCCGCGTCCCGAGTTTTGTACCGACAACGGTGCGATGATTGCATATGCCGGTTTCCTGCGGCTGGCGTCGGGACAGGAAGAGGACCTGGAGATCCGGGTCCATCCACGCTGGTCGCTCGCGTCCAGGACCATCGCGGGCGGGTCGTCCTGACCGGTTTACACATCCGTTATACCCGACAGCGGGCGCTCCTGGCGCTAGTCGCTTTTCGAGGAGAGGCGGATCTTCTCTTCGGTGCCATCCAGCAGGGCGCGGATATTGCTCCTGTGGCGCCAGTAGAGCAGGACGGTCATGGCAACCGTTGCCGTGATATAGGCGGGTTCAGGATTCAGCCACCAGATATACAGGGGCGCCAGCAAGGTCGCAGTGAGTGCGGAAAGTGAAGAGTAACGGAGCAGAAATGCCATAACAAGCCAGGTTCCGATGGTCAGCAGCCCGACTATCCAGTCGATTCCCAGCAGTACGCCCAATGCGGTTGCTACACCCTTGCCACCCTGGAAGCCGAAGAAGACCGGATAGAGATGCCCCAGAAATGCAGCGACACCTGCGGCTGCCTGTATTTCCGGACCGAGACCAAGTGCGCGCACCAGCAATACCGGGATCAGGCCCTTGAGCATATCACCGGCCAGCGTGTAGATGGCGGCCTTTTTACCGCCGATTCTGAGAACATTGGTGGTCCCCGGATTGCGGGAACCCTCCGTGCGCGGATCGGGCAGGCCCAGCAGCCGACAGGTGATAACGGCAGCAGACAGGGAGCCGAACAGATAGGCGATAATGATCATCGTGATTTCGAATAACATGAGGGTATTGGAATCCTTCCGGTGGAAACCGTCAAGCCTTCGGTGCTGGTCAATCCGCAACGAAAACACTATAGTTGCTGCGCGATCATCACAACCCGTTCATTATGGATATCATTTTCCTCAGCGACTTGCGCATCGATACCATCATCGGTATCAACGACTGGGAGCGCAAGGTCAAGCAAACCGTCGTCCTGGATATCGAAATGGAAACCGATATCCGCAAGGCGGCATCCACCGAATCCATAGAGGATACACTCGACTACAAGGCTGTGGCGAAACGCCTGATCGCCTTCGTGGGTGATAGTGAATTCCAGCTCGTGGAGACCCTGGCGGAGCGGATCACCGAGATTATCCGGGGGGAATTCGATGTGCCCTGGGTTAGATTGCGACTGAACAAGGCGGGTGCGATACGCGGTGCGAGTGATGTCGGTATCCTGATCGAGCGGGGTGAAAGGGCAAGGTAAATGTCGCGTGTCTATGTCAGTATCGGCAGCAACATCGATCGGGAAAGGTACATTCGTGCGGCGCTCGCGCAGTTGCAGCAACACTACGGTCCGATCGAGCAGTCGGCCGTTTATGAAAGCGAAGCCATCGGCTTTGACAGCGAACCTTTCTATAATCTCGTGGTGGGCTTCGATACCGGTGAAAGCCCGAAACAGGTATCGGCGACGCTGTGTGAAATAGAGGCGGTCAACGGACGTACCCGGGATAGCAGCGGACTCGCTGCCAGGACGCTCGATCTTGACCTGCTGCTCTATGATGACCTGGTCCTGAAGGAGGGAAAACTCTCGCTCCCGAGAGACGACATCACACGATATGCCTTTGTTCTGGGACCGCTGGCGGAGATCGCGGGAGAGCGGCGTCACCCGGTGAGCGGGCAGCGCTTCGATGCACTCTGGTCCGCGTTCGACTCCAGTGCCCAGGAGTTGCGGCGTGTCTGGATCCCGCAGGTATCTGAATGACGCATGCCCGATTGGTGTTCGCTTCGATTACCGATAGTCCGCACCCTGTCCTGATATTGATGTACTGCGATGGATGAGCCGTGGATGGAGCCGGATCCGGAGGCGGTTTTACTGAGTCAGCGGCTTGCCGGGAAAATCCGTGAAGAGATCATTTCGGCCGGTGGTGCGATTCCGTTTGTTCGTTACATGGCCATGGCTCTCTACGAGCCGGGACTTGGCTATTATTCTGCCGGACAGGAAAAATTCGGTGCTGCCGGTGATTTCACTACCGCGCCTGAAGTCTCGCCACTGTTCGGTCGCTGCCTGGCTCGCCCATGCCGGCAGGTACTGAAGCAGCTGGGTGGCGGCGAGATCCTGGAGTTCGGCGCCGGCAGTGGTGCCCTCGCTGCAGATTTATTGCAGGAACTGGCGCAACACGATTCACTGCCGGAGCGCTATCTCATCCTGGAGGTCAGCGCGGAACTGCGTCTCAGGCAGCGCGAGACCCTGGAGCAGAGGGTGCCCGCGCTGGCCGGGAGGGTGCACTGGCTGGAAGAGCTGCCTGCGAGTGGATTCTCCGGAGTGATCCTGGCCAACGAGGTGCTCGATGCCATGCCGGTACACCGGTTCAGGTGGAGTGGCGAGGTGGTCGAGGAATATTCGGTTGGCTACCAGGAAGATGAATTCACCTGGAAACTGCAACCGCCGGCTGATGCCGGGTTCATTGACTATGTCACGGGGCTGGTGGAGGAGTATGCGCTCGGGCCCGGCTATGTGTCCGAGGTCTGTATGGCGATCAAACCCTGGATCAGCACCCTGGCAGAAAGACTCGCAGGCGGACTCGTGCTGTTGATCGATTATGGATACCCGCGCCGGGAGTATTACCACCCGCAGCGATCCGGGGGGACCTTGATGTGTCATTACCGGCATCGTGCGCATGACGATCCACTGGTCCTGCCGGGTTTGCAGGACATCACGGCGCATGTCGACTTTACCTCGGTTGCCGAGGCGGGAATTGCGGCTGGACTGGAGCTGGAAGGTTTCACCACACAGGCACATTTTCTGCTCGATAGCGGGATCGACCGGATGCTGGGCGAACAGAACACGGAAATCACCAGTGCGCAGCTGATGGATATACAGCAGGCCAGGACGCTGCTCATGCCGGGCGGGATGGGCGAGCGCTTCCGGTTTATCGGGCTGGGCAGGGGGCTGGAGCTACCGGTGGAGGGTTTTCGGATGCAGGACCTGCGAGGAAGGTTGTAGATCCATGGATAACATGCAAAGCATCCTGCTGGCAATCCTGCAGGGATTGACCGAATTCCTGCCCGTGTCCAGTTCGGCGCACCTGATACTTGTGCCTCAACTGCTGGGGTGGGCGGATCAGGGGTTGGCATTCGATGTGGCGGTGCACGTCGGGACGCTTGCGGCTGTGCTGATCTATTTTCGCCGGGAAATACACAAGATGCTGCTGGCGTGGCTGGCTTCCATCAGCGGCAGGGGACAGACGGATGACAGCCGGCTGGCCTGGGCCGTGCTGCTGGGTACCATACCGGTTGGCCTTGCGGGTCTGTTGTTCCATGACATTATCGAGACCAGCTTGCGTTCTCCCCTGGTGATCGCAGCTGCGACCATACTGTTCGGTCTGCTGCTCTGGTGGGCGGATGCGAAAGGCGCGCGGGTACGTAATGAATACTCGATCGGCTGGAGGGATGTGCTGGTTATCGGTATTGCCCAGGCCATTGCCCTCATACCGGGGACATCCCGCTCGGGTATCACCATGACTGCCGGACTGATGCTGGGACTGAGCCGGACGGGTGCCGCCCGTTTTTCCTTTCTGTTGTCCATCCCCGTTATCCTGCTCGCGGGTGGTCTGGAGATCATGAAGCTGGTTGAGGAGGGTGAGGGCGCGATCTGGGGTCCTCTGGTGCTGGGTACCCTGGTATCGGGTATCAGCGCCTATCTTTGCATTCACTGGTTTCTGCAATTGCTGGAACGGGTTGGAATGTTACCGTTCGTGGCGTACCGGATTGTGCTGGGTATCGTGCTTCTGTTCGTGTTCGTATGATCCGTGGACAGGGCATTGGTACCCTTTTTTACTCCGGTTACCCGACTATCGTTTATGCAAGGGAAACCAGTGCGGCGGTGAGCAGTTCAGGGTCGTAGCTGGATGCGTTTTTCTTGCTGACTAGCCTGGTTTCAATCAGCTGTATACCCAGCTCCTTCATGGTTTCCGGGGACAGTATGGACGGATATCGATCCTTCTTGCTGTCTATGAGCACGAAATCCAGCATTTTATCGTTACTGCAGTCTGGTGACGCGCCGGAGCGCAGGTAGTGAATCAGTGTCCGTACCGCACGATCCATGGACATTCCAAGTTGTTCCGGGTCATGTCCAAGATTGGGTATGTACACTTTAGGACAGTCATTCACGCCGACCGCCGATCCAACACCGGACGGGAGCAGGTTGGCGACGAGACTGGAGTAGAAACTCCCCGGTGGGTAGCAGATCAGGTCCGCCTTTTCGATCAGTTTGCGGTTTTTCTTGCGGATTTCTGATCTGGCGGAGACATACCGGTCCAGACGACTCGACAGAGACAGGTGTTTGACCGGTGAGCTGATCGAGGGGACCTCCTTGCCGGTCAGCATATGTTGCCCGATGATCCGGGAGCCGTCCTCCAGTTCAGCGCAGAGATGCAGGTTATCGTTGACTATGGCGCGTACGGTTCCAAGCACGCCGACCAGTTTGGCGAACAGGAAGATGATCGTGTCCAGGTGCTGGTGGTTCTTCAGATAGCCACCGGCCAGGATCAGGTTACCGGTACTGGCGCCACGAAGGTCGAACTCATCCGGCATGGCATCCCGGAAGTAACCCAGCTGGTTGCGGATAATCCTGCGCACAGGATTCGGAATGGCTGCAACCAGTGGTTCCCTGCCATCGATCATCGAATCGAGCAGCGATTGCAGCTTCTGCTTGCCATGCTTCACCGGGAAGCGATAGGTCACCAGCTGGTAGACCTCCGGGTTTCCGGTTATGGTTTCATTGGCCAGGGCCATCAGGCGGCTGCGAAGATCACCAATAGAGGGCATGTCAAAGGCCATGCGCAGCTTTGCGGAACTGCCACCGGAATCAAAGGGGGTGACCATGTGTATGGAATTATGGGTGTAATTCTTGAGTACACGGCTCAGGTCATTCAGCGCCGTACCGCCGCTGAAAAACAGAATCTTCGGTCCCAGCTCGGGGGCCTTCCGGTAGAGGCTGATACGAACCGGATCGGGTATCTGGATGGTCCGTTTGATGCGGATCTTTTGCATGAATACTGGCCGGAACTCCGGTGGCGGCGTGACAGGACTTGAGTAGTCTTATGTTACCCTAATCATCGTACAAACACGTGTTATGGTAGCGCACGCGCGGCTGCAGTCCAGGTATTACCCGTGCCGATGTGTTACCAACCCTGCCCCGCTTGCGGATGCAATCGTGCTTTTTATCGGCTGCCGGGCTAGAGTACTGAGCGGCGGTGTTAACCGTCTCTGACACGGCATATTGAAAAACTGCGGCCATCCATTTCTAATACAGCGCGTGACCTGACTATCACGGACAGCTGGCTACTGGAATCAATAATGAGTATGACGCGTGAACTGCTACTCCTTCGCCACGGTAAATCGGACTGGGAGACCGGAACGGACGATTTCCACCGGCCACTGAAAGACCGGGGGAAGCGCAGTGCCCAGCGTATGGGTGTCTGGCTGTTGCAGCATGGACTGATTCCCGACTACGTTATCAGTTCACCTGCGGAGCGGGCCATCGTCACCGCGGAGAAGGTCTGCAAGGTGATGGATATGGGTTCGAAGGGGATCCAGCAGGACAGCCGGGTCTATGGAGCCGATCCGGATACATTACTGGAGGTGATCGCGGAAAGTCCGGAGGGGGCCTTGCGTGTCATGCTGGTTGGCCACAATCCGGGCCTGGAAGAATTACTGGATTACCTGGCCGCTGGTCTGGTGCCGGTCCCGGAAGACGGAAAGCTGCTGCCAACGGCAACCCTGGCCAGACTGGGGATCGCTGGAGACTGGCGGAATCTGGGGAAGGGCATGGCCAGGGTGATTTCCATCACGAGACCGGCCGTCTTGCCGAGTAAATTTCCCTATCCCGCCTCCAGTGGCACTGAACTGCGCGATCGACCGGCTTATTACTATACCCAGTCCTCCGTGATTCCCTATCGTCTGCGCAAGGGGCGTGTGGAGATTCTGCTGATCGCCTCCAGCAAGATGAAGCACTGGGTCGTTCCGAAGGGTATCAAGGAGCCCGGACTCTCGCCCCGTGATTCCGCCGCCAAGGAGGCCTGGGAGGAGGCCGGCGTGGAAGGTGAGGTTTCGCGCAGTATCCTCGGCTCCTATACCTGTGAAAAGTGGGGGGCAACCTGCACCGTTGATGTATATGCCATGGAGGTCACGGCCATAGTGCCCGAGGAGCAATGGGAAGAGCGCCATCGTGGCCGCGAGTGGGTATCGCCGGACGAGGCTGCGAAACGCCTGAAGCAGAAGGAGCTGGTCCCGATGGTACAGGCACTGGCAAAAACAATTACGGGCAAGTGATGCTG
>JARFQV010000234.1 GCA_029287615.1 Pseudomonadota bacterium
GACAGGGTTATCTGTGTGGGTGGTGGCGACACCTCCATCGACGTGGTCTCCGTTGCCCGCCGCCTGGGCAAAATCGAGAACATCAACAAGGAAGAGCGCCCGGAACAGGTGGTTGGAGGGTACGTGGCACATGACTCCGCCTACGCCGCAGCCAGGGAAGGTGCAGAAGTCACCCTGACCTCGCTGTTCCCCCGGGAGGAAATGACGGCCACCGAGCATGAAGTGGAAGATGCCCTGCGTGAAGGTGTGACCATCCTGGACGGGGTGATGCCGGTTGAAGTGGTACTGGATGACGATGGTCGCGCGAAAGCGCTGAAGCTGGCCAAGTGCGAGATGGTCGATGGGCGCCCTGAGGCAAAGGAAGGCACGGAATTCGAGATCGAATGCGATCTGGTCGTATCCGCTATCGGCCAGGGTGGTGACCTCAGCGACCTGAAAGAACTGGATAATGGGCGCGGCCTGATCAATGCGGACAAGTACTACCAGGTGCCGGACCGACCGGGTCATTTCGTGGCCGGCGATATTATCCGCCCTCACCTGCTGACAACCGCAATCGGACAGGCCTCCATTGTAGCGGAGACCATCAACAGCTATTTCGCAAACAAGGAAATGAAAAAGCGTCCGAAGGTGGATGTGCATCATTTCAGCCTGCTGGAGAAACTGGAAGAATCCGGTCACGAGGTGTCCGAGTATGATCACGAGCAGAACTGGGGCACCAATACCAGCGACTACGCCGTTCATAACTACGAGGACAGATCACGACAGGAGATCATCTCTTCCGACATGCTGTTTCTCGGGCACTTCCAGTACACGCCCAGGGTCAAGCGCGAGTCGTATGGCCCGTCAGCCGAAGAGGTACTGGGACACTTCGAGGAACGTGGCAGAGGCCTGAACACGGAACAGGCGGCACAGGAAGCCGAACGCTGCATGAGTTGCGGTATGTGTTTCGAGTGCGATAACTGTGTCATCTTTTGCCCGCAGGATGCCGTGTTCCGGGTCAAGAAAGACAGCTCCACCACGGGACGCTATGTCGACACGGACTATATGAAATGCATCGGTTGCCATATCTGCGCCGATGTCTGCCCGACCGGTTATATCGACATGGCCCTGGGTCACTAGACGGTGCGTACGATGATTTTTCCGACTCTGCGCCGGGGAATGCTGGCATGCATTGCCGGCATCCTGGCATTCCTGTGCCTGTCACCCGCTTTGCTGGCAGGCGAACTATTACCGGTCGTGCCGCCAGCAAAGGCACGTTTCAGCGAGGAACAGGCGTGCGTGGAACCCCTCGATGACATCCGGAAAAATCACATGGAGTACCTGCTTCACCAGCGTGACGATACCGTGCATGATGGCATACGAACCAAGCAACACAGCTTGACCGAATGCATTGATTGTCATGTCGGACCGGACCAGAACAACGAATATCCCCGGATCAGCAGTAACGATCACTTCTGCAGCAGTTGTCATACTTACGCGGCGGTCAGTATTGACTGTTTCCAGTGTCATTCCGACCGCCCGGCAGAAAACCTGCAGTTTGAAACACTGTCACGAGGCATGATGCCTGATCTGAACAACGCGACGAAATGACCACCAGAGAGGTCTTTGCGAATCGCCGGTTGCAAGGGTGAGCGAAGGAACATTGTAATGACCGAAAATTCGAATACCGACAAGTCACGCCGGCAATTTCTGGGCAGTGCAGCGGTCGCAGCCGGTATGGCTGTGGCACCGGGCGTTATCCTGCACCAGACGGCATCGGCAAAACCTGCAGACGAGGCCATCAGCAGCAAGGTGCGCTGGGGGATGCTCATCGACACCGCTAAATGCGCAAACGGTTGTGATGCCTGTGTCAGCGCCTGTGATGAGGAACACAATCTGGGCGGTGGTCGCAGTGAAACCGATGCGCAGTGGATCCGCAAGGTGGAACTCCGTGACAAGCAGACAGGTCATTCACTAACCATGCCCCTGCTCTGCCAGCATTGTGAATTCCCGCCCTGTGTGGATGTGTGTCCCACTGGAGCCTCATTCCGGCGTGAGGACGGGATCGTGCTTGTCGACAAGCACATATGTATCGGCTGCCGGTATTGCATGATGGCCTGCCCGTACAAGGCAAGATCGTTTATACACGAGGACCTGCACGATCAGAAACCCTATAGCCCCAGAGGCAAGGGAACCGTTGAAAGCTGCACCTTCTGTGTTCATCGGGTCGACAGGGACGAAACGCCTGCCTGTGTGGAGGCTTGTGATGCGGAGGGACACAACGCCATGATATTCGGTGACATGAACAACCCCGATAGCGAGATATCCAGACAGCTTGCCAGCTACAGCAGTAGCCAGATCAGGGGCGACCTGGGACTCAACACCGGCGTGCGCTACCGGGGGATCTGAATACAATGAAACAGCAAATCCATTATCGTGAGATTGACGGCCGCAGTCCGGGTTTTTTCGCCCTGCTGGGGCTCATTGGTGCCTTGATACTGGTTGGGCTCGGCGCGGCATATTATATGGAGCACAACGGGCATTACGTCACCGGGATGACCAACCAGATCGTCTGGGGTACGCCCCATGTATTTGCCGTGTTCCTGATTGTCGCGGCATCCGGTGCGCTGAACGTAGCCTCGATCAGCTCCGTGTTCGGGAAAACCGCCTATAAACCACTCGCCCGCCTGTCGGGGCTGCTCGCTATTGCGCTGCTGGTTGGCGGACTCGCTGTCCTGGTGCTCGACCTGGGACGCCCGGACCGTCTGATCGTCGCCATGACCAAATACAATTTCAAGTCGATTTTCGCCTGGAATATCTTTCTCTATACCGGTTTCATGGTCATTGTAGCCGTTTACATGTGGTTCCTGATGGAACGGAAAATGAACCGCTTCAGCAAGGTCGGTGGACTCACGGCTTTCATCTGGCGGATCATGCTGACAACGGGTACCGGTTCAATCTTCGGGTTTCTCGTCGCACGGCAGGCATACGATGCCGCCCTGATGGCACCCATGTTCGTCATCATGTCGTTCTCCTATGGCCTTGCCATCTATCTCCTGGTTCTGATGGCTGCCTATAAATGGACCAATCGTCCGCTGGGAGACGCCATCATCTTTCGGCTGAAAAACCTGCTGGGCGTCTTTATCGCCTCAGTTCTCTATTTTGTAGTCGTATACCACCTGACTAACCTCTACATGACGGAACATCATTCCTACGAGCGTTTCGTGCTGATGGACGGCGGAGTCTATACACAATTGTTCTGGGTGGTTCAGATCCTCCTGGGCAGCCTGCTTCCGCTGCTTCTGCTGTACCTGCCCGCAACCGGGAAATCGCGTACCTGGATCGGTATCAGCGCCGCGCTGGTCATCATCGGCGGTATGGCACAGATCTATATCATCATCATCGGGGGACAGGCATTCCCGCTGGTATTGTTTCCCGGGATGGAAGTCAGCAGCAGTTTCTATGACGGGGTCGTGAGTCACTATGCGCCCAGTCTTCCGGAAATCCTGCTGGGTATCGGCGGTACGGCAATAGCGGCGATCATCGTACTGCTCGGCGTGCGGGTACTGCGCTTCCTGCCAGTCAGTCTGGAAGACAAGTATACAGATCCGCATCACGAAACCACGGGAACCGCTGCGCAGGCAAGTGAAGCCACCGCCTGACCGGATCACAGTCATCCAAAACCCGTACCGGCTCCGGTAGCAGCGCTCGTGAACGGTTTGTGTCACTGAGCCCGATTCATGCATCGCCTGCTGATATCCGCAGCTCACAAGTCGTCCGGTAAAACAACCATTTCGATCGGACTGTGTGCGGCATTATCCTCCCGGGGCCGGATTGTCCAGCCATTCAAGAAAGGTCCGGATTATATCGACCCGATGTGGCTTGGTCGTGCAGCCACTCGCCCGTGTCATAACCTCGATTTCTACAGCATGGGGCACCAGGAGATCCTCAACCTGGCCGGTCAGTATGCCGCCGGGGCGGATATTTCCCTGATCGAAGGCAACAAGGGACTGTATGACGGACTGGATCTGGACGGCAGCAACAGCAACGCCGCCCTCGCCAAACTGACCAATACGCCGGTTATACTGGTTCTGGATGCACGGGGCATGACGCGGGGTATCGCCCCGCTCATACTGGGGTACCAGACATTTGATCCGGATATCCGGATAGCGGGTGTCGTTCTCAATCAGCTTGGCGGCAGCCGGCATGAGTCAAAGCTGCGTTCTGTCATCGAACACTATACGGATGTCCCCGTACTCGGCGCCGTACACCATGACAGGAACCTGGCCATCGTCGAGCGTCATCTCGGACTCATGCCCAGTAATGAAAACAGAGAGGCGGATTTACTGATTGAAGGCATCCGCGCTGTCATTGACAGACAGGTTGATCTCGAACGACTGTTCGAGGTCTCGAAAACGGAACCGCTGGCCTATCAGCCGGCTCCGGTTCATCGGCCCGATAGCCTGGACATCGTGCGTATTGGCATTGCAAGAGACCAGGCATTCGGCTTTTATTATGAGGGAGACCTGGAGGCACTCAGTAATGCCGGGGCACAGCTGGTTCCGATAGATACCTTGCACGACCGGGAACTTCCCCCACTGGACGGACTGTTTATCGGCGGCGGTTTCCCGGAGACACACATGAGCGCCCTGGAAGCCAATGTCCGTATGCGCCAGGAAATCAAACACGCGGTTGACAATGGCCTGCCCGTCTATGCCGAGTGCGGCGGATTGATGTATCTGGCCCGTACCCTTTCCTGGAAGGGCCGGACATGCGAAATGGTGGGCGCCATTCCAGGAGACATCGTGATGCATGACAGGCCACAGGGGCGGGGGTACGTACGCCTGCAGGAAACGGGGGATTCGATCTGGCCGGATACGGGACCTGCTGACCGGCACCGGGAGATTGCTGCCCATGAATTCCATTATTCCAGCCTGGAAAACCTGTCGGGACCGCAACGGTATGCATACCGGGTAACCAGGGGTCGTGGTATCGATGGCGATCACGACGGCATCATGTACAGGAATCTTGTGGCAAACTACACCCATTTAAGGGACACCGCACAGAATCACTGGGCAGCACGTTTTGTACAATTCGTCCAGTCCAAACGGCAGAATTACCAGCACTCCAGTTAATCCGGGAAACAGCAACACAGGAAAACCATGAGCAAAACAGAAACCATCAAGATTACACCAGCAGCGGCCCAACAGATAAAACGGTCCGCCAAAGAGAGCAATATGGAGGGTCTGGCGATGCGAATCGCGGCAACCCGGAATCCCGACGGCAGTATTCATTACGCAATGGGATTCGATGATTCCGTACATGAAAATGACACGCGGCTAACCTCCAGCGAGATCAACCTCGTCATCGCACCACACAGCATCGACCTGCTCTCCGGTGTGACTATCGATTACGTGGAAATGGACGCGGACACTTACCAGTTTATTTTCCTGAATCCGAATGATCCCAACTACATCCCACCCACGGATACCAGCAAGGAGTCCGGGTGACTCACTACCTGACCTCCACCCTGCCATCCGGTTGCTTTCCGTTTTCATACCGTCTGTGCGGGGCGAAATCTTGGTAGGTCATCCCGCGGGAGGATATAATCCTCGGACAAGCTTTTTGAATTTGCATTTTTACTTTATATTATAATCATTAAATACAGATAGTTACAGTTTATTTATAATGTGTAGCATTATATCACCTATCCGGATGACACGGCATTCGATCATGTACAGCCTGCATGCCCCACCATCATTCTGGCAAAGGTTGCATCAATCGGTCCGTCACCGGTAATCACGTACGATCGGGATACCATATGCGCTCCAAAGATCCCGCAATACAACCGGGCGGCGCTGATAATGTCTCCCCCGGCAACTACCCGGATGAGAACACGACAGCGGCAGGGCCGGTACGCAAGCTCAGCCGGCAACTGCTTGCCCGGTTGCTCGGTATCGCCATTGTCCTCTTACTCACCGTCCTGATTGGCACACTGGACCATGCCTTCATTGATCGACGTGGCCAGATCATTGGCTATGCCATCCTGCTGATTAGCGCTGCTTACCTTCTGTACTCGACCCTTAGCCTGGTTCAGGGTGAACTGATTGGCACCCTGCAGGATATACGTGACTGGGCAAAAAGAATACGAGGCGGTAATTTTTCAACGCCACTGCAAAACAGCAATCATTCCGAATATTCAGACCTTGTGAATGACCTGAACAGTCTGGGTGAAAATCTCCTGACATTCTCGGGACAGATGCAAACACGGGTCCGTGCACAAACCAGATTGTACGAGCAGGAAATCCGTTCACTGGAAATCCTGTACGATGTGCTTGCCAGCATCAATGCATCCCACGATCTTGATGACCTGATTACCCGCTTTATCCATGGCATCAAGAAGATTACCGATGCCCAGGCTGCAATCGTCTGGCTCATGTCTGATTCCGGACAGATGCAGCTGGCCGCAAGCACTGGCCTGAGTGATGAACTGGTCAACTGCAACCGCCTTGCTGTACATCGTTGCCTGTATGAACGTGCCGCCACCGAGGGGACAATCTGGATTGAGGACAGTATCAGAAAATGTGAAACAATCGCTGACTTCAGTTTCTTTGACAATGAGGATTTCAGCATGATTGCGGCACCGCTTCGCTATCGCGGGCGAACCCTTGGTGTCTATAATCTGTTTATCGAACGCCAGTCGCACTCGGATTCAACGGAAATCAAGACACTCCTGACCAGTATTGGCCATCACCTGAGTATCGCCATCGAAAAGGCGAGGCTCGACGAAGAAATGCATCAGCACCTGATTATGGATGAGCGAACCAGGATCGCACATGAACTGCATGACTCGCTGGCACAAAGCCTGGCCAGCCTCAGATTCCAGGTCCGTGTCCTGGATGAAACCCTTCATCAGGGAGATGAATCCACCACATGGCAGCAACTCGAACAGATCGAGAACAGTCTGGACGAAGCCAATTCCGAGTTGCGCGAACTCATATCGCACTTCCGCGTTCGGGTAGATGATCGCGGCTTGCTTGCCAGCATCATGCAACTCGTAGACAGGTTTCGTAACGAGACCGGAATTCATACCTTTCTGCAAAAGGAATGGAAGCAGGAAAGACTGCCGCAGGAGATGGAATTGCAGATTCTTCGTATCGTACAGGAAGCATTATGGAATATTCGCAAGCACAGTCAGGCCAAGACGGTCCGGGTACTGCTGCGCAATGACCCCCAGGGTAACTACCGAATCCTGATTGAGGATGATGGAGTCGGAATCGGAAAACTGGTCAATGGATTACCCGGCGAACATGTCGGATTGACCATCATGAAGGAAAGGGCCTCACGAATGGGTGGCGATCTTCGTATCGAGAGCGAACATGGCGAAGGTACGCGCATTGTGCTTTCATTCAGGCACTGACGGACGGGAACAAGGACTGCGGACAAGACATGAGTCTGAATATACTGCTGATTGATGATCATACCCTGTTCAGGGAGGGGCTCGAGAGCCTGCTTGGTCGCCGTAATATCCGGGTACTGGCTGCTGTAGGCGAAGGCGCCGAGGGACTCCGGCTCGCAAGGGAACTCAATCCCGACGTAATACTCCTGGATATGCGCATGCCCGAAATGAGCGGGATGGATGTTCTGCGGCAATTGCGCCAAAGTGGCTTTGACAAGCCCGTTGTCATGCTGACAACCAGCAGTGATGAACGTGACCTTGTAGAATCATTGCGAAGCGGCGCCCAGGGTTACTTACTCAAGGATATGGAACCCGACGAACTCGTTCTCGCATTGCGGGATATCGTTGCCGGCAAGACAGTCGTGGCTCCGGACCTGGCACCGGTACTTGCCCGGGTGGTACAGGGTGATTCCCTGCCAGCCAGGGAAAAGAGTCCGTTCACAGACCTGACACCGCGCGAAAACGAGATTCTCTCCCTGTTGGCCGAAGGTCAGAGCAACAAGGTGATCGCCCGCAATCTTGGCATCTCGGACGGGACCGTCAAGCTGCATGTGAAGGCCATCTTGCGCAAGCTCGGGGTTCACTCCCGGGTCGAGGCCGCCGTGATCGCCGTCGAACATGGTCTGCGCTCTGCCCGTGGCAATGATCAGGATGGAACGGCATAAGCCCGCCCGGCAAGCGGATAATTCATGAAACGGTTCACGGATATCGTCGCCTCCATTCTTCCAAATGTCGAGGAACTGTTTCCGTGGGATGCACAGGAGATGCTGGAGGCATCGGCACCCGCGCCCATGATTCTCGATGTCAGGGAACCCGATGAGTACAACGCCATGCACATCGAGGGTTCACTGCTGGTACCCAGAGGTATCCTCGAAACGGCCTGTGAATACGGCTATGAGGACACCCACCCGAAAGTGGCCCGTGCGCGTAAAGAGCCCATTGTGGTTGTCTGCAGGTCCGGCAACCGCAGCGTACTCGCCGCACATACCATGAATATCATGGGCTACCAGAATGTTTATTCACTGAAAACCGGCTTGCGTGGATGGAACGATTATGAACTGCCGTTGGTGGATAAAAACGGGATGGTTGTCCCGGTAGAAATAGCCGATCGTTTTTTCACCACCCGGCTCAGGCCCGACCAGATCGACCCGGAGAAGCGAATAACCTGATCGGGATCCGAATCCGCAGAGAAATCAGGTATAGTGTTTGCGATCCTTCCGTCGCCTCCCTGCCTGCTGCACTACCACACCCGCAACATCACGCAGTCCGGTTATTTCCAGTGTCTCGTGCCCTTCCTGCAGGGCCCGTAGATAGTATTTCCCATTATCGATAATCAACTGGCGAAATACATACTCATCCCGGTGCTGGGCAACCACATAGGACTCGTTATTGATCACCCCGGAAGGGTCCACAATGATAATGCACCCATCCATAAACTCAGGCGACATACTGTCGCCAACCACGCGCAGAGCATAGGGCTCGCCTCCACAACTACCCTCTTCCACCATCCGCTCTCCTCGCCGATACCGATTCAAGAATAACCGGTATCAGGTGCCACGGCAATCAGCCGCCTGATATTGTTACTTTATTTCAATGGTTTATATATTTGCGAATCGCAATTTCTTACCCGATTGCACTATTTTTTCACGCGATACACCGATATCTGATCCCGTATCAAATCCCGTTGTTTTTTTGATAAACGCCGACATCGAGACTAGGATTGCAGAAATAAGCCGCCGGGAAAAGCATTGCAGGATCAACTGCGATCGCTGCGTGACAACCAAATGAGTTTCATTGCCAATCGGTTGATGATATGCCTGAATTAATCAGGACCCGGTTTATCAAGGCAAACCGTTTGTTTTCATCAATTGACCAGGTGAAACCTTCGCCGTAGAATCGCCTGAGATCTATTCAGGGCGATTAGCTCAGCGGGAGAGCACTGCCTTCACACGGCAGGGGTCACTG
>JARFQV010000253.1 GCA_029287615.1 Pseudomonadota bacterium
CGGGAAAGGGACATCATCGTCAATGCCATCCAGTGCGGACAACACGGCGGGACCACTCCGCAATGGCAACAAATCGCACAGCTGGGTAATGGTCGGTACTTTCAGGTTGAACAGGCCGGCAGCGCGGTAGCCATCCATACGCCCTATGATGACGAACTCGCCAGTATCTCGGCAGAACTGGATGAAACCCGCCTGTATTACGGAGATCGGGAAGCCAAGGAAAAGCAGCAACGCAAGATCGCGGCAACCCGGAAACTGCACGCCGAATCCTCGGTACCATCGCTCGCGCGGCGCGCCACATTCAATGCATCGGCCAGCGGATCGACCAATCTGCTGGGTGAAGGCGAACTGGTGGATGATGTCGCCAGTGGACGCGTGGAACTCTCCGGCATAGCACCGGATGATTTACCCGAACCCATGCAGGCCATGCCCCTGGAGAAACAGGGGGCGCTGGTCACCGAGACGGCCGAACGCCGCAAGGAACTGCAGGACCGGATTCAGGCCTTGTCCGTGAAACGCTCGGAATATCTCAGGAAGAAAGTGGAGGAAACCGGTGGAGCCAGAGACTCCCTGGATGACAAGATCTACCGCGCTGTTCGGGAGCAGTCCGCATCCGTCGGCCTTCACTACGAGGCCGATACACCGGATTATTGAGTCAGTCCGGCACACGGCCCGGCTGGTTGCCGGGCCGTGTGTCCAAGAGGCTGATACAGCTTACCCTTTTGCGCTCAGACAGGATTCCGTACCGCCCCTATCCATACCCGGCATGATTGCAGCATCATTCGATGACGATGGTCTCGCGACTGGATGATGGTTCTATGGTATAGACATTCACGCCCGGGTACCTTCCGCCCCAGCCGCCATGCCCTGGATAGCCGCCCCAGCCGCCATACCCCGGGTAGCCGCCCCAGCCGCCATAACCCGGATAACCGCCCCAGCCGCCAGACCCCGGGGAGCCGCCCCAGCCGCCATACCCCGGATAACCTCCATACCAGGGACCACGGTCCCAGTAATCGTCGTTGTTACTCCACCAGGCGCTTGCAGTCGTTGATCCCAAGGCAGTGGCGCCAGCGAAAATGACAGCTGTCAATGCTCTCGATATCATCTTCATAATCTCATTCCCATATCAGATCAAGGTTCTTCACGAATACCGCCTCCCACAGACTCCCAACCTGTATACCTCACCACGGCGACGAGCCCTCGCTTGAAATTTGAATCCACAGCGTTACGCTTCCGCTCGTTATCGGCATCCTGCATGGTCCTGCATCCCGGGACACGCGGTTCTTCCCCCCACGTCACCGAGACCACAGTCCGTGTTCCGCACGATCGGAAAAGCCCCTGTGAAAACCAATCCGCCAGGCAATATCCGCGCCGATCAGTGGGATACCCGAGTTAGGATACGAAATTTATCGAAATGTGTCATGTGGGTATCTTGCCGGGAAAACAACCGGCGAGGAGAGGACTGATGAAATTCAATTACTCGTGGTAGCCCGGGTCGGAAAAGGGCTGATTGTAAAACTCCACATCATGGTAAATTGGCGGTAGTGTGAGAAGGTAGGTAACAAGCGCATTCCTGTCCGGTTCTGTCATGTGCAGGAAACCGGCGCCCAGAAACTCGATCATCCGACCCGAGGTATAGGCTCCATCCGGGCGTTGCCCGGTCATCAGCAACCGGATTACATCACTGCGTTCCCAGCTTCCTATACCGGTATCCGGATCCGGGGTGATATTCGGCACGATGTTCTTCCTCTCCCCCATGGTAACCCCCCAACGGCTGCCGGCCAGGTGTAGTTCCCGGCGTGTCGCACCGAACAGATTGCGCGGGGTATGGCACTCGCCGCAATGCCCGAGGGCATTGGCCAGATAAGCGCCCCGGTTCCATTCGGGTGATTCGGCAGGACTGCCGATGTATGCACCGGGTTTGAAATTTCTCCACTTCCAGTAAGCCATCATCCAGTCCGGTGTCACATACCAGGGGATGTCATGCGGGGAGTTCTGCCTCGTTGAGGGAGGCAGGGACATGATATACGCCTTTAATGCCAGCATATCGTTGCGTGTCATCCGGGTATAGGTAGTGTAGGGGAAGGCAGGAAAGTAGTGGCGTCCTGCAGGACTGGTCCCTTCACGCAGTGCACCCACGAATTCCTCATCGGACCATGCCCCAATCCCGTACTCCGGATCGGAGGTGATATTGGGACTGTAAAAGGTACCAAAGGGCGACTCGATCGGCCTACCGCCTGCAAGCATCCGGTCCGTGGTGTGACAGCCGATGCAACCGCCTAGATGGAGTAGATATTCGCCCTGCCTGAGGGAATCATCCGCCACACAAATTCCGATGGCAGACAGCACCCATAACAGGCCTGCGATTTGCACCCCGCTGGCGATCCTGGACCGGACCAATGCCAGGACGGACCCCGGAAACAAATGGAAAGTTGTGATGCTTCCGTTTATACCGTCATTGCAAGTCTGATCAGCCGCTTCAGTCATATTCAGGATCTTTGTCACGAACAGCACCCGCAATCAGTCAAGGTCCCTGACGGTTTCGTCAACGAGCCAGTCCATCACCCGTATCAAGGCAGTCCCCGGATCCAGCCCCTCGGCCAGGGCGGTATGATAGATAGCCAGTTGCCGGTGCGCGCTGGTCCCGCGCGAGGGAATTTCCAGCACTCCTTCCAGCTCGCCGGTGCACCCCAGCACATCCGCATCAGGATAAACCTTGTCGAGAATATCCGCCAGCAACTCCCTGACCTGAATCACTTCGGCGGAGGCGAAATCTACCAGCCCCTCATCATAACCATAACGCATCGCCCGCCACCGGTTCTGATCAATGAGAAAACGAGAATACACCGGCATGTGCCTGCGATCCCGGCGCATGCGATACAGGTAATGGAGGATTGATTGCGTCAGCGCCGCAATACTAGCGGCATCATCCAGACGGGTGCAGATATCGGCAATGCGTGTCTCGAGGGTCGGATAGCGGGCACTGATGCGCAGATCCCACCAGATGTAGGTTGCATCCTCCAGCACGCCTGCCTGCCTCAGGATATCGATGTGTCTTTCATAATCTGCGAAGCTTTCGAATTTTTCGGGGAGGCCACTACGCGGAAAATTATCGAACACCGTGAGGCGGTAGGATTTCAGTCCGGTTTCCTCGCCCTGCCAGAAGGGGGAGGAAGTAGTCAGGGAGAGCAGGAGGGGAAGAAAACCGGTAAACTGGTTCAGCAGTTCAACACGCAGTTCGTTATCCTCGATACCCACATGCACATGCATGCCACAAATCAGCAGACGCCGTGCCAGTGACTGCATGTCCCGGAACAGCAGATCGTAGCGCGCCTTGTGTGTCAGACGCTGCACATGCCACTCGGCAAAGGGATGTGTCGAGGCAGCAATCGGCGCAAGCCCGTAGCCGCCGGCTACCTCGCTGATCAGACAGCGCAGCCTCGCCAGGTCCTGCCTGGCCTCAGCCACGGTACCGCAGACGCGGGTATCCACCTCGATCTGGGAACGAAGCAATTCCGGCTCGACCAGCCCCTCGCCGGCAATGGACCTGCACTGCTCGAAGATATCGCGGGGTGGCTCGATCACGACATCGCGACTCACCCGGTCTACCAGCAGATACTCTTCCTCGATCCCCACGGTAAAGGAGGGTTCTGTTTCCGCCATCAATGGTCCAGCAGCCGGTAAAGATCCGGGTCAGCGAGAATTTCGCGCAGCGAATCATGCAGGATACTTGCCCAGTGCTCCGCACCTTCTTCGGTATCCACCAGATCCTGGCGGGTTTCGATCGAGACATGCGGCAGACCGGCAGCCTCGGCGTGGTGATCGATGGTGTAGTCCGCTGCATGTTTCCCCGAATAGGGCTCATTGTCCCCAACGACGATATTCTGCGGGTGGGCGCGCAGCCGCTTGAGCAGGGGCACGGGAATCCTGGGGTCCTTGTCCCACATCAGCCCGATCTGCCACGGGCGATGCCTCCGGTCTGCCAGCTGCGGTGTAAAACTGTGTATGGATATAAAGGCTGGAACGATTCCACGCTCCCGCATGCGATACAGCATATCGTCTACAGCAAGCCGGTATGGGGTATAAAAACAGTGTATGCGCTGCGCCCTGTCTTCGCGTGACAAGCCCCGGTTTCCGGGTATCGGGATTCCGTCACTGACCTCCGGAATGACGGTCGGATCTGTCAGCCCCCGGTTCAGGTCGACCACCAGGCGTGAATAACCCGCCAGGACCGCAGGCGCATCGAGATGCTGGCTGAGATGGGTGATCAGTTTGCGCGTACCGATATCATAGGCTACATGCTCCTGCAGCACCGAATTCTCCAGCCCAAGCCTGTCAAGCGATGCGGGAATCCGGTTGCTGACGTGATCACCGACCAGCAACAGCCTGGCAGAACCGTTCTCGTTCAGAATACGGACCGGACCGGGCTCACCGGACCCGATCAGTGGACAATCGCCCTGCTTCAGGGATGTGTTCGACGAATTCATATTACCTTCCCGCGACTATCTCCATTATGATATGAATCCGGTGCCCGGTCACCAGCAGAATACGGATACGGCATATTGGATTTCCTGACAAGAAATAAATTTACAGTCCCTGTTGACAAGGCAGGCGTCGATAGGAACTGGGCAGCCAGGGGTTACTCCTGTGACTGGTTCACCGATCCTCCAGGACGGGAGTGGAATGGTTTTGTGCATGACACCAACGAACTGGTTACCGTAGCGGCAGGCAGGCTGCAAATGACGATTGAGGGCCAAACCTGGATTGTCGAACCCGGCGATGAAGTATTCATACCCAAAGGTGCGTTGCATTCCGTAAAAAACATCCACCCTGGCACCACACGCTGGTTATACGGCTATGATTGACTTGCACGGTACCCGACATTGCGTAGATTCGCCGGATTATGGCATCACCGGTCGAATCCGGAAGGCAGGAATCATCGGGGCGGTACTTTAGGGCCTGTTAACACCAAGAAATGGAAGCCACATGAACGAACCGACGAAGAAAGAGCGGTCCACCTGGACCGAGGAAGTCGAAATCGCGGGCAGCGATCTCGTCAATACCGTAAAGGACCTGATAGAGGAAGGCAATGTCAGGCGCCTGATCATCAAAAACCAGGATGGCGACAGCCTGATGGAAATACCCCTCAGCGCCGGGGTAGCCATAGGAGGTGCCCTGGTGGTGTTGACACCCGTACTGGCAGCGCTCGGGGCACTGGCGGCGCTGCTGGCCAGGGTAACCATCGTCATCGTCAGGGACCAGCCTGACCAGGAAGACGAAAATCACGATGAGTGATTGCCCGGCCCGCTGCCAGAACGCACACTGACAGCCAGCGGCCGGAAATCTTTCGCAGCAAACCCGGTTCCCTGGCTGATGGTCTACAGGACAAATGTTCTGTCCGGCGCCACCGGAAAGACATCAGCAAGACAACCACAGAAAGCTGCTTATCCGATATAAAACAATACCGTGACCCGGTCGTTATATAACGGGTCAGCGCATATTCAGTGCACCATTTCCAGATCCGCACGTCTGCCGATATACACCCGGTAACTGAATCATACGGCTCGAACGGGGTTACCGGCGGTGCGGTTGCGGTACTACCCGCATGATACGCGTATTGTCACCTATTATTGATGTCATGGACCTTCGGTTTACATTGATCCCGCTGCTGTGCCTGTGCGGTTTGCCGTACTACCCGGCAACGGCCGGTGACACCATGGCGGACAACGCGGAATCCCCCCGCTTGCTCAATCAACTCGCCAGCGGGCTGATTGATGCACCCGAACCATTACGTGCCGATTTCGCAAGGATAGCGATCAACGAACTGGTCACGGTCTATGCAAGGGAAGCACAACACGCGAGACACGATATACAGCAGGGATCAAGTGATCGGGACCTGTGGAGATGGGTCACGGCTGTCGAGGGACTGGCATCTGAACTGGAGGCAATCGCCGGGACAGTAACACCGGCAACGCCCGTCGAAGTGGTGATCGATCAAACCGGTTCTGTCTATCTCATCATCGATGAGAGGCCACTGTTACTGGGTGGGCCCGTCCCTGGCGAACAGGCATCACTCGAATACCGCATGGTCGAGCGCTTCTGCAATCTGAATCTGTGTAGCGAACTGTACCTTGATATCAATAT
The DNA here is from genome assembly GCA_029287615.1 of Pseudomonadota bacterium. GTDB lineage: Bacteria > Pseudomonadota > Gammaproteobacteria > UBA9214 > UBA9214 > JARFQV01. The sequence continues at coordinate 6,145 of JARFQV010000253.1, forward strand.
CGAGAGACAGCAGACCACCCCCGGGCACTTGGAACCACAATGGAGTTTCAGCCAGCAGGCAGGACCTTCGTGCGGTACCAGGGACGGCCTGGAGTTCCAGTTTCAGGACACGAGCAACCTGAAAAAGAAGCGGGATGCATGCGCCCGGATCATCAACGAACTGGACACCCTGGCCAGCCGGATTGCCAGCGAAGTGGCCAGCGGCACACGTATAGACTGGAATTCCGTCACCATCCTACCCCATCCGGGAAAGGAACAGCACAAGGTCATCCTGAACAATGCGGGTAGCGTTCTGTGGCTGTCACTACCGACCCTTGCGTCCAACCAGAATTTGCTCAGGATGGTTCGCCCGTGGCTGGTTGCCCGCGTGGGCGGTTCCCGTTATAACCTGGTCGTCGTCAATGCCGAGCGGGTGATGGGCCCATTGATCGAGGAGGATCCCTGGGATATGTAGCCGGATCTGTTGCGACCCCGGTACGAGACGAGCAAGGGCGATGTTTATACCCGGTACGGGTATTTATGCCCGGAACGGGTACTACCGCAGGGATGATTCTGTTCATTCCACCGGATTTTCCAGCGCTCCGATCGGATCAATGGATATCCGGACCACATCCCCTTTCTCCAGAAATCGCGGTGGCTTGAAACCGACCCCGACACCCGAGGGTGTGCCGGTGGCGATGATATCGCCAGGAATCAGGGTCATCGTTGCCGCCAGCGTCTCGATCAGGGTGGGGATGTCGAAGATCAGACTGGACACGCTGGCGTCCTGACGCAACTCACCATTGACATACGTCTGCAATCTCAAGCGGCCCGGTTCGGGAATCTCGTCTGCGGTAACAATCGATGGACCCATGGGACAGAAACCGTCGATGCTCTTGCCGAGGAACCACTGATGGTGGCCCCGTTGCATGCGGCGTGAGGTGACATCATTGATAATGGTGTATCCATACACATACTCCATGGCCTCACTGCGACCGATACCACGCCCTCCCCGCCCGATAACCACGCCCAGCTCACCTTCATAATCCGCGGATTGCGTGGGGTCCAGCCATGCCGGGACAGTCTCCAGGGGTCCGATCACCGAGGTGGTGGCCTTGCTGAAGATAATGGGACGCTTGGGAATCGCTTCTGTCGCTCCACTGCCCGTCGCGATCATGGACTGGACTTCCTCGGCGTGATCCCGATAGTTCTTGCCGATACAGATCAGATTGCGTACGGGCTCGGGGACCGGTGCCAACAGGCGCACCTCCTCCGCGGCCAGGCGCCCTGCACCGCCCGCCACTGCGCGGGCGGCCTCTGCCAGCGCCCCGTCTCCCTCGCCGATGAACGCAAGCATGTCTCGGGGTAGGTCCGGGGCCGCCCGGGACAGATCACAGACCTCCCGTCGCTGCGGATCAAGAACGCCAACCCGGGATTGCCCGCCCTCGAGAAAGGTAATCAGGTGCATGCCTCGCTGCTCCGTTGCAAATGAATGTCCATCATACCAGCTGCTCAGTGGCAACTCCCGAATCGATTGACAATGCCGGCACCCGGCAGGCAACCGGGATGGGACAGGGTCATTCTTGTATCCCGTAGAATCCGCTATCATTGCGTGATCCGGTCCGGATTACGGGCCGATCCACCGGTTTGCTTTCTTCACTGCCCGGTCAACCTGAATGCAAGGAAAATCCATGGACTGGCAACCGATCATCGACGACTTCCGGCATGTGGTCCCGAATGTCGATTTCTGGTCACTCCGACTGGTATGCGACGAGTCCGAAACCCTCAGCGTGCGCGAGGGCGTGATGGAGCCACCCGTACAGGATCTTGGCCGTGGCGCCCATATCACGATAATCGACCAGGGTGGCCTGGCCTATGCGGCCACCAGCGAACTTACCCGGGAGGGTTTCCGCCAGGCATGCGACGAGGCCTCCGGATGGCTGGAGACCGCGCGTCGCCACCGCCTGTTCGACGTCAACGCGATTCCCCGGCCACAACATTCGGGCAGTTACCGGTCGCGTGTGCAGACTCCCTGGGAAGACTGGAGCCTGGATGAAAAGATCGCGGTACTGCAGGACATCAACCGCCACCTTAAGATATCCGACCGGATCGTGGACTGGCAGGCGCACCTGGGCCGGCGACAGAACGATACGCTGCTGCTCACCAGTGACGGCATCGCCATCGAGCAAAACTTCCAGTTCATCATCCCCGGCTATGCTGCGGTTGCCAATGAGAACGCACAGACCCAGATGAGAACAGGCGGTGGCTGGGGCACGGCGCGCCAGGGCGGTCTGGAACAGCTCGATGCATTCGACTTTCCGGCGAGTGCCACAAGGGTCGCCGAAGAGGCCCTGTCACTGGTTGTGGCCGACGAATGCCCGAGCGGCACCGCCTCGCTGCTGCTGATGCCCAGTCAGGCCATGATGCAGATCCACGAAAGCATCGGACATCCCCTGGAACTGGACCGCATCCTCGGCGATGAACGCAATTATGCCGGCACCAGCTTTGTCACCATGGATATGTTCGGCAGCTATCGCTACGGCTCCGAACTGCTCAACATCACCTTCGATCCGCAGCATCGCGAGGAAATCGCCAGTTACGGATACGATGACGAGGGCAGTCCCGCCGAACGCACCTGGCTGATACGCGACGGTATCCTGGAGCGCCCGCTGGGCGGCGCCATCTCACAGGCGCGCGCCCGTATGGCCGGTGTTGCCAATGCCCGTGCCTGCAACTGGAACCGACCGGCGATCGATCGCATGGCCAACCTCAACCTGGAACCCGGCAATGCAAGCCTGGAAGGACTGATCGCCTCGATGGAAAACGGGGTTCTCATGGATACGAACCGCTCCTGGTCCATCGATGACAGCCGCAACAAGTTCCAGTTCGGATGCGAACTGGGGCGCCTCATCCAGGATGGTCAACTCGGGGCCCTGGTCCGCAACCCCAACTATCGCGGCATCTCCGCCACCTTCTGGCGCAACCTCGCTGGTGTGGGTTCGGCAGACACCTTCGAGATCTGGGGTACGCCCTACTGCGGCAAGGGAGAACCCAACCAGATGATCAATGTCGGACACGCCACACCAGCCTGCGTATTCCACGATGTCGAAATCTTTGGTGGAGAGTGAGATGGAGGCACTTTTTCGTGAACTGGCAACCGGGATTCTGGCCAGGATTCAGGCCGGTGAGGTGTTGCTGCTCTATCTGGACGGGGAGGACTCCGACTTTGTACGCTTCAACCGCAACGCCATCCGTCAGGCTGGACATGTACGACAGCAACGCCTGAGCCTCTCGCTCATCGATGGGAAGCGGCAGACCACTGCTGCATTCAACCTCTGTGGCCACCTGTCCCGGGATCTGGATCAGGCGGGATCCACCCTGCGCAGGATGCGCGAACAACTACCCTTCCTGCCCGAAGACCCGTATCTGCAGTACGCAACCGTGCCAGAAAATACCCTGCAGCGCAGCAAGAACACCTTGCCTGCTGCGAGTGATGCCGTCACTGCAATCCTCGATACCGCACAGGGGCTGGATCTGGTCGGCCTCTGGTCGAGCGGCGAGATGGCCCACGGCTTTGCGAACTCGCTCGGTCAGTTCAACTGGTACTGCAACCACAGCTTCAACTTCGACTGGAGCGTATATCAGCACGGTGACAAGGCCGTGAAGCAGAACCACGCCGGTTTCGAGTGGCGGCAGAAGGTGCTGGACGAAAAAATCGACCATGCCCGGGAGACACTGCCCCTGCTTTCACAGACAGCCCGCACCATAGAACCCGGCCGTTATCGTGTCTATCTCACTCCCGGGGCCATGAATGAACTCATGGGACTGCTCGGCTGGGGTGGATTCAGCCTGAAAAGCCATCGAACCGCACAGACACCGCTACTGGGAATGATCCGGGAGGGCACTACACTGGGCGCGCAGGTCAATCTGCGCGAGAATCATACCGCGGGTCTGGTTCCACCGTTTACCCGCGCCGGTTTTATCAAACCGGGACAGGTCGACCTGATCCACGCCGGCATCTACCGGGAATGCCTTGCCAACCCGCGCAGCGCCAGCGAATACGGACTGCCGGTAAACTGTGATATCGAGACTCCGCAGTCACTGGAGATTACCGGCGGTGATCTGCCAAACGACGGGATACTCCAAGCCCTGGACACCGGCATCTTTATCAGCAATCTCTGGTACAGCAACTTCTCCGACCGCAATCACTGCCGGATCACGGGGATGACGCGGTTTGCCAGCCTGTGGGTGGAAAACGGCCGGATCGTCGCACCGCTCAACGTCATGCGCTTCGACGAAACCCTGTACAATATCCTGGGTGAAAACCTGATCGCACTGACACAGGATACCGAGCACATCTTTGACGCCAGCACCTATGAACGCAGGTCGGAGTCCAGTTCAAGACTGCCCGGTGCCCTCGTCGAAGACTTCAACCTGACACTGTAGAATAAAGGGGACAGATTTATTTTCTGAAAAAGCAGAAAATAAATCTGTCCCCTTTATTTCTACCCGCCGATAGTGCCCGGCCACAGGGCGAATCCCATCCGGGCGAAATTCACCGCCAGCAGTATATTCCCGAGCAGCAACAGTATGGTCGCATATTCCCTGCCTTTCTTCAGGAGATCACGTATACCGATTCCGGCGGCAATGGCCGTGACCAGAAATCCGAATTCGGCAATCAGCAGGGAAGTCAGCAACGGTAACTGAAACCTGCCCTCCATACCATTTGCGGAAAAACGCATGAGTATCAGGCTGAGCAGTAAACCCAGGCCCAGGGCCAGCCATGGATAGGATCGCTTCAAGATTCCACCTCTTTCTCGATTCGCCCGTGTTCCTGTAACCAGCGCGCAACCAGCCAGCTTGCGGCTGCCCATGCCGCGCCTGCCGACCATCCGGCCAGCACATCGGTTGGCCAGTGCACACCAAGGTAGACACGGCTCACACCGACCAGCAAGGTCAGCAGTACCGCATAGGCAAGGATAAACACCCTGATCCTGCGCCGGCAATGCGCCGCCGCCAGAAAGGCTCCACAGGTCAGATAAACAACGGCGGCCAGCATGGAATGACCACTGGGAAAACTGGAGGTATAGACCATCGATCCATGCGACACCAACTCGGGACGCGGCCGGTCAAAACCAGCCTTCAGGGCGAGGCTGAGTAACAGCCCACCCACGATAGACAGGACGACTGACAGCGCGACCCGCCTCATCCCCCTGAGCCAGAGGTAACCCACAGAGGCAATGGCGATGAGACCAAGCACGCCCACACCTCCCAGCGCAGTGAAGTCCCGAAACATCTCTTCCACCCAGGCCGGACCGACCGGATCACCGTGATCTTCCGGCATGCGCATTGCGAGCAGGATGCCCTGGTCGAGCCGGTTTGTTTCCCCCCCCATCACCTCGTGCGCGATTGCGACAAAGCCCGCCAGGCATACCCCGAGGATCAGGAATGCCAGAGAAGTGAAATGCTCCATGACATAGCCACGACCGCCGACAAGCCCTGAATTCCGTTCCGCCTCCATTATCGGAATCTGATCTCAGCAAATTGTGGTACTACATGCCATTATGAAAGGTGTCGGTCTGTGTCACGCCGCTCTTACGTACCTGCCGCAATGCCAGCGCGTACTCCCTCAGGATTTTCAGCGCCCAGGGAATGCGGGCACGGAAATAGGCGTCCGCCTCTTCCCTGTTTTGCGCTTCGTCATCATTGAGCACCTGCTCTACATTACGCACGATAACCTGCTCCGGGATATAGCATAAACGGCTGTTCTTGTAGCTGCTCATGCGCAATTCGGCCACCGGGTAGGCGCCGCCATCGCCGGCCGAAACGGCAACGATCAACGCCGGCTTGTCGCCCAGTTCCTTCTTTCCGAATAACAGAAAGAAATTCTTCAGGCCGGCCGGTACCTGACCATGCCACTCCGGGCTCACCACGACAAAGGCGTCACTATCTGCCAGGCCCTCACGAATCGGATCCAGCAGCACGCTCCACTTCTCTTCACCTTCCCACACACCCATATCCCACAACGGCAAGGGATTATCGGCCAGGCTGAACAATACCGCTTCATCACAGATCCCGTTCTCCAGTTCACGCTTTATAAACCTGGCGACCTTGAGGCTCTGCGCCTCGTTGCGGTGGCTGCCACTGATCACGGTAATTCTCATGTTGTTTCCCTGTCTTGCCCCTGTCTTTCGTCCGGGTATCCAGTATCTATTGCCGCGCCGGAGGGGCAACGCTGTCAGCACGGATCAGCCCCTTCTCCTGGGCCACCCTGCGCATCTGTTGCACCAGTTCCGCTGATGGATTGCCGTCCACCTTGAGCCCCTGTGAGCGCTGAAATTCCCCGATGGCCTTGCGCGTATTCTTCCCGATGAGTCCATCGATTTCCCCGATATCATAACCGAGCCCCAGCAACGCCTCCTGTGTCTCGAACTTGAGCCGTACCGCCTGCCTTTCCGCCTCGTATCCGATAAACCCTTCGCCGAAGCTTGCCGAAAGGGGCACTTCTCCGGGCGCTGCCGGCTGCAGCGGATGATCCTGCTGCAGCATGCCATGTATGGCACGCGCCAGGTCCCGATGGTCCTGCGCCGAATTCTTGCGCAGTACATTGGAGAGCACGGTCACCATGTAAAAGAGCCGGTCCTGTCCGGCCGGCGACTCGATGATCGCCAGCGAATTCATGAAATTTCGCTTGTTGCCATGGTACTTCTTGCAGACGAAGCCCTCTTCCTCCTCACAGCTGTATAGTGAGCCCGACTTGAAGTAAACCGCTGAATCTCTCAACACACCGGAAGATCCGTAGCGAATACGCCTTTCTGTCACATACAGAAGCCTCTTGATCTCCAGACTGGAAAACTCGTCCACCAGCTTACCCTGCTCCATCCTGACCGAGAATTCCAGCAACGATCGAGGCGTGGCGTAGCTGTAGGTTCCGGGAACCCGGTTCTTGCCCCCGCGAGTGAAAAAACTGCCCTGACGTATCTTCTCAAGATCCAGGCCATTGCGGGTCACCGGGGACTGCATCGCCTCCGCAAAGATCTCACCCAGCTTTTTCGCGGGTGTCTCCTTGAAGAACCGTGCCTCTTCCTCGGGGGAAACCGGGTAGGCCTTGCCAAAATGCTTCAGCAGGATCAGGTGTTTCTGCACCATGCCGGCGGCAGAGTTGGAACTGGGTGACATCATCCAGTCGAGATAGGTCCACAGCGAGGCACGATCACCGGGCTGAATCGCACGCCGGGTAATCTCGCCCGTCGACTCGTTCCATAAACGCACCGTATGATGATCGTACTTGCTGAAGTCATCGGCGATGATCATCGACTCGCGCAGCACACGGCGACGGGCCTCTATGTCATCGGGATAGATGTCTGCAAGGGCCTGGAATATCGCAAGGGCAACCAGGATCTTCCCTACACTCCCCGGATTCTGGTGCTGGTTCCCGTTCCATTCCGCATAGCGGGGATGATCCGGATCTGAAAGATCCAGCAAGGCGATTCCATACCGTCCCGCCTCGCTGCCAAGCATCTTTTTTACCCGTTGCGTCAGTGCCGAATCCACCTCCGGCAACCCGAAATCCGGTTGATCGAGCAGCCGGAGCGTGACCCTGTCCAGCGGCAACAGCTCGCCGGGGGGGCGCTTCTTCCCCGGTTTGCTGCCTTCCTGCACCAGTCGTTGCGCCTCCAGCCGGCCGATCCCGGTACTCTCATAGCCATCCAGGGGATAGGCATGGACCGGGCCGGAAAGATGTAGCAGACACAGCCCCGTGCACCCGGCCAGGAGCAGGCCTGCGAAATTTCGCGTAGTCAGCATTCGTGTTCACCTCTCTAGTCTTTGATCTAATTGGTTGCCGATTATAATTCCAGCACATCCCCTGTCCCGGGCACGTCCGCCCGCAGTCCCATCGCCTCCAGCCCATCGCGGAAATCCTGCTTGGATTCATCCTCGCCGTGCACCACATGAACAGCCGGATCGCTGTTGAAATTACGCAGCCAGCGC
>JARFQV010000256.1 GCA_029287615.1 Pseudomonadota bacterium
GGTATATTCCGATTGCTATTCTCTGGTGCTTTTCCATCAGCAGCTCAAGGCCCCGGGTAAATCGAACCAGTCGGGTCCCGGTGCGATTATCTCGCCACGATGTGGTAGTGGATCTTTACTTCGTCCTTGACGCTTACCGACCCCATTAACACGCTGAACGGCTTGATCCCGAAGTCGGACTGGGAGATAGTGAATTCACCGGATGCCCTGATCCGGTCCCCTTCCTGAATGACGGTGACCGGGAGTTGCATCGTCTTCTGAATACCAAGCAGGGTGATCTCTACATCCAGTGTCAGCCCGGGCAGTGTGCCGCCGCTCACTTTTCCGCTGATAGTGACGGTCGGGAATCTGGCGGCATTCAGTACCTTGTCGCTGTGCATGCTCCGCCTTGTATTCAGGATCTCGTCCTCGCCGAGTTCCTTTTCGAATCCCTTGCCTTCGGTCTTGCGTTGTTCGGGATCATCCACGATGAATGAATCCACGGGGATTTCGATCTGCATCGTAGACTTCCCGATATCCGGCTCCAGATTGACGGTACCCCGTAGGTCCTTGCTGATGATGAGATGGTTGTGGCCAAGGTGCTCCAGTCTGCCCGTGCGATAAACATGAATCCGCGCCTCCGATGCCGCACTGTCGATCGAGAGGACACGGGTGACCGGTTCCGGCTTGGGCTCCTCCACCGCTTTTCCCGCGGTTTTCTCCGGCGTTTTTTCCGTGGCCTGTCCCGGTGCAGGTTTCGGGGTTTCCACCTTCGGTTGCACCGGTTCTGTCCTGACAGGCTTCTCCGTGTTCTTCCTGTCCATGAATGGCGGTGTGCAGGCCGTTATCCAGATAGCCAGCAGTCCCAGCAGCAACGGGCCGGGTTTCCACGGGACACACACCGGCAAGACCATGGGAAGAGAGTGGCGGGTTGATCTCATCATAAACAGGCTCCTCTGGTCATCGTTCCGGTATCCAGGGATACCGGCAACCAGGACCGGTGCTATAGCCGGGCGAAATGGTAGTCGATGGCAATCGCAATGGCGAGAATGAAAAAGAAATAGATCAGGAGCATGGTATGACCGGGATACCAGAACCGTTCCTGTTTGAAGAAACCGCTGCCCTTCAGGGTATATTTCCGGACCTTCTCCGGGTGTGGTGAAGGGGTAAAGCGGCTGATCAGCAGGGTTACCACCACGGCAACCAGCAGGCCAAACAGGTTCCACCACATCCAGAACATCTCGGGGAACCCGACCCACAGCACCAGGTTGAAACAGACACCCGCCAGAATACCGCTCAGGATTCCGGCAACGGTTGCGCGCTGAGACAGTACACCGACCAGGAAGGCCGTAAGGATCGGTCCGTAAAAGGTCGATCCGATCTTGTTTATGCTCTCGATTGCCGTATCGGATATGCCGCCAACCAGAAACGCGAACCCGGTGATGATGGCACCCCACATCACCGTGGTCAGTTTGCTCATCAACATGATCTGCCTGTTATTCAGCGTGTATCGCTTCTCGACGAAATCACGCATGGTGGCGGCGGAGAGCGAGTTCAGCGCCGAGTCCAGACTGGACATGGCGGCTGCCAGCAGGGCGACCACCAGCAGACCGCGAATACCCATGGGCAGGTGCTGCAGGATGAAGACGGGTACCAGGAAGTCCATGAATTCCCTGGGAACCTCGGCCTGCAGGTCGACCGACAGGGTATAGGCAGCGCCCAGCGCCAGACCGAGCAGGATGTACAACAGTGTCAGCGGGAAGCGAACGAAGCCATTGAAATACAGGGAACGGCGGGTACCGGCCAGTGATTCCGCAGAGAGTTCACGCTGGACCTGGCTCTGGTCGGCGCCGTAGTAGGCCATGTAGAGAAAAAACCCGCCGACCAGAAATCCCCAGAACGGGGTGGGCGAACCGTCGTTGAGCCCCGTGGACAGGTTCAGTACGCGCATCCGTTCTGCCGGCAGGGTATCGAACATGACAGAAAACCCGCCAATAGTTTCCGCGGCAACCCAGATGCACATCAGGATGCCCAGCACCAGGATGAAGGTCTGAATGACGTCCGAGTAGACCACCGCCTTGATGCCGCCGATGGTGTCGTAGATGACGGTGAACAGGCCCATCATGATGATGGTGATCGACAGCGGCAGTTCCAGGATGACGGTAAGAATGATTGCGCTGGCATACAGGCCGACACCGGTTCCCAGGGCCCGGCTGATCAGGTAGATGGCGCTGATCAGGTAGCGGATGGAGGGGCCGAAACGCATCTCCAGGTATTCATAGATACTGATCAGCCCCAGGTTGCGGAAGAACGGTAACAGCAGGATCGAGACCCCGATCATTGCCAGCGGCACAGCCAGTTCATACTGCAGCCAGGTCAATCCACCACCGGGTTTCAGGGCGACAAAGGCGGGGATGGAGATGAAACTGATTGCCGAGGTCTGCGTTGCCATGGTGGACAGGCCGACGGCCCACCAGGGCAGATCACGGCCGCCAACATAGTAGTCTTCCTGACTGGTCTGGCCCCGGCTTAAATAAATGCTGAGACCGATCAGACCGGCAAGATAGAGAATGATGACTGTCCAGTCGGTAGTGGTCATTCTGACGATTGCAACGGGGTTCCGGCGTGTATTGCCGCGTCCGGATCAAAATGTATCATCGTGCTGCAGCGTAGCCGATATCCAGCGGTTTGCCCACATCGGGTTTTCTGAGCTTCCATATCCAGCCGTCATAGAGAAAATGCAGAAAGGAACTCCCGACAATATAGGCGCTGAACAGGTTCCCGTCGAGATTCATGCCGGTCAGGCACAGCCCCACGATCAGCACGGAGAACAGGCCGCTGTAAATCCACAGATGTTTCGAGGCCCGGGACAGTAAAGAACTGGCATCGGTGCGTTGTTGATATTTTTTCTTCACATACATATTGACGAATGCGGTATATTCCAGCGCATGTGAGAAGGCAAATACGATATAGCCGATCATCAGGTCGTAGAGGAAGATCGTATACAGGCACAGGACCGAGAGGACAAACAGGTTTTTGGGGATGCTGATCCTGACCCGGTTCCTGAATTCTTCGGCAAGATAGATCAGGGTGAAAGCGATCGCCACCACCAGTAACAGGGCAGACAGGATGCCGCTCAGGTCCGCAAGCCATCCGGCATGATCCATCAGTGTCCTGCCCGCGTTGAATTTCAGGATGGTCTCCTTTTCCCGGTCCGCGAGTGCCATGACAAGCCAGGCGAACCATGAGAAGATAATACCCCGGTCTATCCACGCGGAACCGTAGCCTGCCTTTCGGGAATAAATGCGGGTCAGTCCGTATTTCTGCGCCACCGAGTGATACATGGTCCAGACTACGGACAGGGTGAGGAGGATGAGGAACAGATCCAGGTGGACGAATGCAACCGTAAGGCAGGCGAATACCACCGGGAGTGCAATATAGGTCTTGCGCCTGCTCATGAATTCGTCTTTCTCCCCGTATACGAGGGCGAAGGTAAGGTGACGGTGCACGTAGTTGATGACCAGTACCACGAGTACGGTGATGGCTGGAACCGCATATTCCGGATGGGCCCGCATCTGCGCGAATGAACCGGAATAAAACAGTGCCTGGTAGATATCCTCCTGATAGAGCAGCAGGGGGGCGAGAATCAGGATCCAGCCACAGGAATAAAAGGCTACGTCGATGTAGGGGTTTTTCAGCCAGAGGCTGCGATTGCCCGCGGGACGTGTGCTCATGCTTGCAGGTAATGGATCGTGTAGTGGCATAAAAAGGTGCAAACAACCATACAGGAACCAGAATGACAGATGAAGGCCGATTTACCATCCATCTCGAACACCGGGAGGAGTACGAATTCAGGGTCAGGTTTGACTGGGATACCGCCCCGGATGTAATCATGGATGAGACATCACCACTTGGTGGCCAGCAGGGTCCCAATGCTGCACGGATGCTTGCTGCGGCTGTGGCAAACTGCCTGAGCGCCAGCTTGCTCTATTGCGTGGACAGAACCGAGGTCCGGCCGGGTAGTATGCATACTGCGGTTAGCTGCTCGATGGAACGCAATGAGAACGGCAGACTGCGCATCGGCGGGATTGAGGTTCAGGTCACGGTAAGTGATGAGATCCAGGATGCACGGCGTCTGCTGCGCTGCAAGGATCTTTTCGAGGATTTCTGTGTCGTCACCGCAAGCATTCGGGAAGGGATTCCCGTGCAGGTCGCTGTTCTGGATACCGCCGGCGAGCTTCTGCACAAGTCGGGATAAAGTCATCTGTTTCACATGTTCCCGGTATCCAGACTCCGTTGGTTGGCGCTGGCGAAGGCGGTATCTCACTACACCGTAAACAACACCGGTTCTGCCGGTACACACAGGCAGATGTGTACCTTCCTCCACAGGGTACAGGGATACCGGAAATTCGGACTCGTTGCGATCACGGCACTCCTGTCGGCGGTCACAGCCAGTGCGGCTGAACTGAATGCCGGTCCCGGGGATTATCGCTTCCTGCTATGGCAGTTGCGACCGGGCGATACCTTGCGGCTTCGATCCGGGGTCTACAGAGATGGTCTGCGGATTGCCTACCTCAGCGGTACAAGGGAGGCACCGATCATCATCACGGGGCCGGAAACAGGCGAGCCGGCAATATTCCTGGCCCGGAAGAAAAAGAATACGGTAAGCATTGTCAATTCGAGTTACGTAACGATCCGGCATCTGACACTGGATGGCCAGGGGCTGCCGGTCGATGGCGTCAAGGCCGAGGGGAGAGCGGACTGGGCCCATCATATCGTGCTGGAGGATCTCGTCATACAGGGGCATGGGAACAATCAGCAAACGGTTGGCATTTCCACCAAGTGCCCTGCCTGGGGATGGATAATCCGGCGTACTGTGATTGTGGGTGCAGGAACCGGTATCTACCTGGGAGACTCCGATGGTACGGATCCGTTTTTTGCCGGCCTGATCGAGCACAATCTGGTCGTTGATTCGCTTGGCTACAATCTTCAGATCAAGCATCAGAAGGGGAGAATCCTGCAGGAAAGACCGGTAACCACGATTCGTCACAACGTCTTCAGCAAGGCGCGCAATGCCGCGCCACCACCAAAGGCGCGTCCCAATGTGCTGGTCGGGCACTGGCCGGCTGATGGACCGGGGGCGGGCGATCATTACGAGATCTATGGCAATCTTTTTTACCAGAATCCGCATGAGGCTCTGTTCCAGGGCGAGGGTAATCTGGCCCTGTACAGCAATCTCTTCGTGAACGAGTACGGAGATGCGATTCATATACAGCCGCACAATGACATCCCCAAAACCGTTGATGTCTTTTTCAACACCGTACTCGCCGGAAAAAAAGGCATCGTGATTCGGGCGCCGGAAGATGCAAACTCCTTTCAGCAGATCGTGAGGGGTAATGCGGTCTTCGGAAAGGTTCCCCTCACCGGGGGAATCCAGGCGCACAACACCGTGGGGCAGATGAGTGATGCGGCAGCGTATCTGGTGCAGCCATTCGGACAGCCCGGCGAACTCGACCTGCGGCCGCGGCAGGGGCGTTTGCAGGGCTCACCTCCCGAAATAACCGGGCTGGACAGGTATGAGGACTGGCGCCTGGATTTCGATGGCCAGTACCGCGATCTGGCGATGCGGGGCGCATATGGTAGCGTACATCCGGTTCCTGGCTGGCGCCCGCGGCTTGAGCGAAAACCCTGACGGATGTACCGCGACTGGCTGTTATGCCGGCAGGCAGGGCTTACTTCGTGCCACGCCGGGCGAGCGGGCGGGCCGGCGTGATAAATGAAATGCTGTATTCCTTCGTCAGACCGACCATTACCGCCTCGATGATTGGCTCGTAGACCGGTTCGTCCGCATCCCAGGTGACGATGAAGTTGGCCCCCGATCCTCCCCTTGTGTCCTGCTTTTTAACCAGGAATTCCACGGTTTCCAGTGGACCGATCTCACGGACTTCGTCGGTATAGTTTTTCACCAGTTGGCCCTTGGTATCGAAGTAGCGCGTGGACATCAGGCGGATGCCACGTTCGGGGTCGGTATTCCGGATGCTGAGGGTAACCTCCAGTTGATGAGGCTCACCGTTACGGGAGTAGATATGGGAATAGGCAGGCACATAGACGGTCTGTCCCTCAATGATTTCGATCACGCCGTTGCCGGCGCTGGCGGCCCGCTGGCCAGTCGGGGGCATGTACCGCAACTGGTCTTCCAGCACACGGAACTCATTTCCGAGATAGACCGTCAGTACAATCACCGCAATGAATGCCGCGGCCGAGAAATACATCGTATACCGGTGTGCGTTTCCTCCTCTTCCCGGCACCGGTTGCGATTCGTTGCTTGCCATGGGGTGGATCTCCGTATAGTGGTTTCAAATCACCGCAACTGTATCCTGGACCCTTGTTTGACACTTTCCCACGCCTGGAGCGCGGCTTTCCGGCTGGCTGGCAAATCTACCAGTGGTTCCGGATAATCGAGTCCCTGTCTGATACCTGCGCCGGCCAGTACGGTTGCATCAGCCGTCCAGGGTCTATGGATGTACTTGTCCGGAAGCTTCGCCAGTTCCGGCACCCAGTGACGTACATACTGCCCCTGTTTGTCGAACCTTTCACCCTGCAATACCGGGTTGAAAACACGGAAGTAAGGCGCCGCATCGGCGCCACATCCCGCTGTCCATTGCCAGCCCGCGGTATTGTTGGCAAGGTCGGCATCCACCAGGGTATCCCAGAACCAGCGCGCACCCTCCTGCCAGGGTATGAGCAGGTTTTTGGTCAGGAAGGAGGCGACGATCATGCGAACCCGGTTGTGCATGTATCCCGTGGCCCATAGCTGCCGCATTCCGGCATCCACCATCGGTATGCCCGTTCTGCCTTTCTGCCATCGAACGAGTTCCGCGCCATAGTCGCTTCGCCAGGGAAAATGTTCGAAGCGTGCATCAAGTGGGTGCAGCGTCGTATCCGGGAAGTGATAAAGCAGGTGGTGGCTGAATTCACGCCAACCGATCTGTCGCAGAAAGGCCTCCGCTGCGGCGTATGCACCGTTGTCCGTGCTGATCGATGCCCAGTGGTGCATAAAATCCCATACTTGCACCGGGCTGATCTCGCCAAAATGAAGATGTGCCGACAAACAGGATGTGGCTGGCTCTGCCGGTATGTCGCGCGAGCTTGTGTAGTCAAGCGCTGCATTATCCGTAAATCCGTTCAGTGTGTTCCACGCGCCGTCTTCCCCGGGTTCCCAGTGCTCGTAGAACGACCGGTCCCAATCCACGGCAGGCAGCAGATCAAGGGCTTCAACCTCCTGTACGGTACACGGGGTGTCCACCCGCACTGCCGCAAGTCGCCCGGCCGGTTCGATTACAGCACGCGAGGGGCCGCTGCCGGAGAGGGCCTTCCAGAAAGGGGTGAATACCCGGTACGGTGTGCCATCCTTTTTCAGATGTTGCCAGGGTTCGCGCAGCAACAGCCCGCTATAGCTGCAGGTCTCAATCCCCTTTTCCCCGAGCGCCTTCCTGATACCCTTGTCACGCTCGATCAGGGCCGGTTCGTAACACCGGTTCCAGTACACACCGGTCGCACCGGTGCTGTCGACGAGTCGCAAAAGTATGCGCAGAGACTCTCCGCTGACTACCAGCAGCTTACTGCCACGTTGCCTCAGAGAGTCTCTGAGAGAGAGTAGACTGTGGTGCAGCCACCAGGCGCTGGCCGAACCCAGTGGCCAGTCCGGGTCCGGTTCATCGTGGATGTAGACCGGGACGGGTGTATGTCCGTTATCCAGCAGTGCCTGCAGTGCCGGGTTGTCCGCCAGGCGCAGATCACGTCGAAACCACATCAGGCAGGGGCTCATCAGAGCGGTTTCAGCAGTTGGCAGTTCATGGCGTTGATGTACCCGGAACGCATGAGTGCCCGAACCGGCGGTGAAATCGGCAATGCCGATTCCATCACCGGCACCTGCCCGTTACTCCTTGATTTCCAGCAATTCAACCTCGAACAGCAAGGTCGAGTTCGGTCCAATCAGTCCGCCGCGACTGGAGCTGCCATAGGCCAGTTCCGCGGGGATATACAGCTCCCACTTTCCGCCTACCTTCATCAGCTGCAGTGCCTCGCTCCATCCCTTGATAATACTTTTGAGCGGGAATGTCGCCGGCTTGTTGCGGCTGTAGGAGCTGTCGAATTCACGTCCGTCGATGAGGGTGCCGCGATAATGGGTGACGACAATGTCGTTCTCGCCTGGCGTTTTACCGGTACCGGGCGTAATGACCTTGTACTGCAGCCCGCTTTCGGTCGTCACTACACCGGGCTTGTTCTTGTTGGCAGCCAGAAAGGTATCGCCTTCCTCTTTGTTCTTTTTCCCCAGCTCGGCCTGTTTGGCGGCCAGCATCTCCTGCATCTGCTGCCTGTACTTTGCTTTTGCATCCTCCATTTCCTCACTGGACAGGGCCAGTTCGGATCCGGCCATGGCATCCTGCATGCCGCGTGTGAAGGCGTCCATGTCCAGTTCCTTGATCTGTTTTCTGAGATTATTGGCAAAATTTACCCCAAGGGAGTAACTCGCCTTTTGTTCCAGGGTATCCAGTCCTTCGGCCAAGGTGTGGCCCGGAAGTATCAGAAGAAGGCAGATAACCGATTTTCCAAGTTTATACATGCGATATCCTCGTTGGTTCTTTTGTCAGGGAGGAACTTAACAGGTAGATTTACAGACAGCAAACAGCATACGATGTCCGGCACCACCTGCCGCAGACAGTACACACCCACGGGGATGCCCGCAAGACACCGGACTCAATCCAGATTATGCCCAATCCTCTTTCCCTGCTCGCGCTGGCCGGCCCCGGTCTGCTGATGGC
>JARFQV010000306.1 GCA_029287615.1 Pseudomonadota bacterium
GGGGCTTTTTATTGCACACCAACTAAAGATGGGGCACAGAGCATACAGGTCACGCGTCAAGAATCTTGGATTAGGACAATTCTTTCAAGTCCCTGGTACAGCTCAGACTGAACAACAGAATACTTATTCTTTGGTAACCACAACCACCGGTTATTACTCTTCAAAAAAGATTAAGACGAATTGCTAACATAGCTATCAACACTTAGATCCACATCATTAACACGAACTAACAATCTGTGATGTTAACAATCATCCGCAATAGACCCTGCTGTGCTCAAAGCTTAGTTGCTTTGCTTCCTGCTTAGCTTCAGAGACCTACTGATGAGAACGAAGAACGACTCATCATTATCCATCGTGGTCACTACCAATACAGAGAATTCCAACAACGCCAGCAGAAAAGGTACGACGCTGGGTCCTTATAGGATTGGGTCCTTATAAGACTGAGCCCTAAAAAGATCAGAGCAAGAAAGGCTGATTAACTTGGGGATAAAACTGGGGATACACAAACCACTAAAAACAAAAAAGCCACTATAATCAGTGGCTTTCCTATCTCAGATGGCGGAGAGAGAGGGATTCGAACCCTCGATGGGCTTTTAACCCATACTCCCTTAGCAGGGGAGCGCCTTCAGCCGCTCGGCCATCTCTCCCTTGGCCAGCGGTTTGGGTACTGGCCTGTCAGCTTGCACGGCAGGCACGTAGGATACCGATGCAGGTCAGCGGCGTAAAGCGTTTCGGTTCGATCAGCTGCCCCCCGATCCGCTGGTACCGTTGCCCTGATCCTGTTCACGCTTGATGCGTTCGAAAATCTCTTCCCGGTGGACTGCGACATCTCGCGGAGCATTAACCCCAATCCGCACCTGATTTCCTTTCACTCCCAGCACGGTTACCGTAACCTCATCACCGATCATCAGGGTTTCACCAACTCTGCGAGTCAAAATCAACATCTATCTCTCCTTGTCCATTTCTCCAATGTACTGCTGATATGGCTCCCCCCAGGGCACCAATCAAACCTTGTTTCGGCCATCTAAAAATAATCTATAGCGATCTATATCCTTAATTGTAGTTAGAAATCTGGAACATGCAGAAATTTGTTGCGCGGATACCACGCTGGTGACAGGGTTTTGGGCCCCTGGAAAACTAGATCAAAGCAGGTTGTTCGAGGTTGAAGGCTTCGTGCAGCGCCCGTACGGCCAGCTCCAGATACCTCTCATCGACCACAACCGAGATCTTGATTTCGGAGGTTGAGATCATGCGGATATTCACGCCCTCCTTCGCCAGTGTCTCGAACATGGTGGATGCGATACCGGCATGGGAGCGCATACCGACTCCCACCACCGAGACCTTGACGATCTTGTCATCTCCGGTTACATCCTGTGCGCCCGTTTCACGAGCCACCTGTTTCAAGATGGACAATACCTTGCTGTAATCGTTCCGATGCACGGTAAATGTCAGGTCTGTTGTCGCACCATCGGGTGCAACGTTCTGGATGATCATGTCGACCTCGACATTGGCGTCGGCCACCGGGCCCAGGACCCGGTGGGCCACACCCGGCTGATCCGGGACGCCAACAACGGTCAGCTTGGCCTCGTCACGATTGAATGCGATTCCTGAAATCAATGCCTGTTCCACATCCGGCTCCTCATAGCTGATCAGGGTGCCATTGCCTTCCTCGAAGGTCGACAGCACCCGCAGGGGTACATTGTACTTGCCCGCGAATTCCACGGCACGGATCTGCAGCACCTTGGAGCCAAGACTGGCCATCTCCAGCATTTCCTCGAAGGTGATCCGGTCCAGACGGCGTGCCTGGGGCACTACACGGGGGTCCGTGGTGTACACCCCGTCCACATCGGTGAAGATCTGGCATTCGTCTGCCTTGAGCGCAGCGGCCAGGGCTACCGCCGTGGTGTCCGAACCGCCCCTGCCAAGCGTGGTGATATTTCCATCCTCATCGACACCCTGGAAACCGGCGACCACCACCACCCGGCCCTCCGTCAGATCGGCGTGCACACGCGCGTCATCGATAGCCCGGATCCGCGCCTTGTTGTGGGCACTGTCGGTACGAATGTGCACCTGCGCACCGGTGTAGGAGCGCGCGGCACAACCACGCTGCTGCAGGGCCATGCTCAGCAATGCAATCGTCACCTGCTCGCCGGTCGCCAGCAGAACGTCGAGTTCCCTGGGGACCGGTACGGAACCAATCGCGTTGGCAAGTCCGAGCAGGCGGTCCGTCTCTCCACTCATGGCGGAGACCACAACGACCACGTCATCACCTCGCTCCCGGTAGCGCATCACCTTGTCGGCGACGGCGCTGATACGCTCTGTCGTACCAACAGAAGTACCACCATATTTCTGTACAATCAATGACATAATATCATTTATTAATGTTGAATATCAGGATTGAACCGACACCGAACCGGAATACTCTCCGGACAGGATGCAACCATCTCCTATCCCGCCTTGCTGGCGGAGAGCCGTGACTCTATCCAGTCCCGTACCGACTGGAGTGCCTCATCCAGGTGCTCGGGCTGATTGCCACCGGCCTGCGCCATATCGGGCCGGCCGCCACCCTTGCCGCCTACCTGCCTGGCCACCATGTTCACCAGTTCACCGGCCTTGATGTTTCCGGTCTGGTCACCGGTGACGCCGGCGATCAGCGAGACCTTGCCGTTCGAGGCCGCCCCCAGCACCACGACAGCGGAGCCCAGCTTGTTCTTGAGCTGGTCTACGGTCTCGCGCAAGGCACGCGAATCGGCGCCATCCAGCCGGGCCGAGAGCACCTTGAGATCGCCCACATCCACCGCCTGAGCGGCCAGGTCGCTGCCCTGACTACTCGCCAGCTTGCCCTTGAGCTGCTCCAGCTCCTTTTCCAGCCGGCGGTTCCGGTCGATCAACTGGCCGACCTTCTCATCCACATCCTCGCGACTGCCCTTCAGGGAATCCGCAATCCGTGCAAGCCGCCCCTCGTTCCCGACGACCCACTCCAGGGCCCGCTTGCCGGTCAGCGCCTCGATGCGCCGCACCCCGGCGGCAATACCGGCCTCGCTGACGATCTTCATCAGGCCAATATCTCCCGCCCGCTCTACATGCGTACCGCCACAGAGTTCGACGGAAAAATCACCGATGGACAACACCCGTACCTCGTCGCCGTATTTCTCGCCGAACAGGGCCATGGCGCCCGCCTCCATCGCCTGTTCGATGGGCATGATTCGCGTCTCTGCCGCGCTGTTTTCGCGGATATGATCATTGACCAGGTTCTCGATGGTGATCAGCTGTTCCCTGCTCAGCGGTTCAAAATGGGAGAAGTCGAAACGCAGGCGTTCCGGCTCCACCAGGGAGCCCTTTTGCTGCACATGATCTCCCAGCACCCGGCGCAGGGCGGCGTGCAGGAGGTGGGTTGCCGAATGATTCAGCACGGTAGCGGCGCGCCGTGACGTATCCACCTCGGCCTGCAGGTGCTGTCCGGTATTGAGCGTACCGCCCGTCAGCCTGCCGACATGCGCGTGCACCCCCGCGCCCAGCTTGCGGGTATCGTCCACCTCGAAACGGATATCCCCGCTCGAAAGAACGCCCCGATCCCCGACCTGACCACCCGACTCCGCGTAGAACGGGGTGTGTTCCAGGATCACCATGCCGGCCTCGCCGGCCTGCAGCTGGTCCACTGCTTCCCGGTCCCGGAACAGTGCGGTAACCACTGCCTCGTCGGCCAGTCGCTCATAGCCGGTAAACTCGGTGCTGCCCTCGACAGTGAGACCACCGGCCTCCTCTGCCGAAAAATGGCTCGCTGCCCGCGCACGCTCACGCTGACCCTCCATCTCGCGCTCGAAGCCTTCCATATCCAGGCCGAGGCCGCGTTCCCGGGCAATATCGGCGGTCAGATCGACCGGGAAACCATAGGTGTCATAGAGCTTGAAGACGGTCTCCCCGGCGATCACCTTGCCCTGGAGACCGGCGAGATCCTCTTCCAGGATCTTCATGCCCTGTTCCAGCGTCTCGGCAAATCGTATCTCCTCGCGCTGCAGTGCCCGCTCGACCTGCTCACGCGCCTTCACCAGTTCCGGATAGGCATCGCCCATCTCTGTACAGAGGGGACCCACCAGCTTGTAGAAAAACGGTTCATTCAGTCCCAGGTGGTAGCCGTGACGTATGGCACGACGGATGATGCGACGCAGTACGTAACCGCGTCCCTCATTGGAGGGCACTACGCCGTCCACGATCAGGAAGGCGCAGGAGCGGATGTGATCGGCAATAACCCGCAGGGAGTTATTGTCCAGCTCGCGGGTTCCGGCCAGTTCGGCGACCGAGCGAATCAGGTGCCGGAACAGGTCGATGTCATAGTTACTGTGCACACCCTGCATGACAGCGGCCAGTCTTTCCAGGCCCATGCCGGTGTCCACCGAGGGTTTCGGCAGGGGTGATAGCTCTCCCGCGGCATTGCGGTCGTACTGCATGAAAACCAGATTCCAGATCTCCACGTAGCGGTCCCCCTCCGCATCGGGGGAGCCGGGCGGTCCACCTGCCACGTCAGGGCCGTGATCGTAGAAGATCTCGGAACAGGGACCACAGGGACCGACATCGCCCATGGACCAGAAATTGTCATGGGCGCCGATGCGCTCGAAACGCCCGGGGTCTACCCCGATCTCCTTGAGCCAGATGTCCGCCGCCTCATCGTCCTCTTCATAGACCGTCACCCACAGGCGTTCCGGCGGCAGTTTCATTACCCCGGTCAGGAACTCCCAGGCATAACCGATCGCCTCGCGCTTGAAGTAGTCCCCAAAACTGAAATTACCGAGCATCTCGAAGAAGGTATGGTGACGGGCGGTATAGCCGACATTCTCCAGGTCGTTGTGCTTGCCGCCGGCGCGTACGCAGCGCTGACTGGTAGCGGCCCGCGGGCACTCGCGCGTCTCCTTGCCCTGGAAGACGTCCTTGAACTGCACCATGCCGGCATTGGTGAACAGCAGGGTCGGATCATTGGCCGGCACCAGCGGACTGGACCGCAGAACCTCGTGACCGCGTTCACGAAAGTAGTCCAGAAAGGCCTGTCGTAGTTCAGCACTGCTGGTCATGGATATCAGATCATTTCAGTAATTGTGTATATGTTGTCACTGCTTGCGCCAAAACACCATCTCCCCGGTGGATGTGCAGTGCGCGCTACCCGCCCGCGAGGGGAAACCGGGCTCCGGTCGTGAAAGGCCTCAGCGGTCGCCTTTCAATACCTCCCGTATCTGTTCCGTGGTGAATCCCCGCTGCAGCAGGAAGCGCGTCTGCCTTGCCCTTTCCCGGACATCCAAGGGAAGCGGGGCCCCGAAGCGCCGGGTACGCACCTGGTCGATCAAGACCTCCCAGGGCGTCTCCTGCGCCTTCAGGTTTTCGCTGATCAGGCCATCATCGATACCGCGCTTACGCAGCTCGGCGCGGATTCGCACCGGCCCGCAACCGCGCATCTGCCGGCTATGCACATAGGATTCCGTGAAACGGGCATCACTCAGCAGTTTTTCGCTCACCAGATCCGCAATCAGCGCATCAACCAGGGCCGGATCATATCCCCTTCCGGCCAGCTTGCCCGCCAGCTCCCTGCAGCTGTGCTCCCTGCGCGCCAGCAGCCTGAGTGCAGTCTCCCGAATGTTATCCGGCCCGGGTTCCCGGACGGTCATTCTCAGGCTTCAACCCCGGCTTCCTCTGCGGGTGCCGCCCGGCCCCCTGTCTCACCCAGCGTCTCCGCCCGGATCCTTGCCTCGATTGCATCGGCGATATCCGGGTTCTGCTGCAGAAACTCGCGCACCCTGTCCTTGCCCTGTCCGATGCGATCCCCCTCGTAGCTGTACCAGGCGCCGGACTTCTCCACGAAACCATGCTTCACGCCCAGGTCGATAATCTCGGCCTGCCGTGAAATCCCCTCTCCGTACAGGATCTGGAACTCGGCCTGCCTGAAGGGTGGCGCCATCTTGTTCTTTACGATCTTGACGCGGGTCTCGTTGCCGACCACTTCATCTCCCTTCTTGATGGCGCCGGTACGGCGAATATCAAGACGCACCGAAGAGTAGAACTTGAGCGCATTGCCGCCGGTGGTGGTCTCCGGGTTGCCGAACATCACCCCGATCTTCATGCGGATCTGGTTGATGAAGATCACCAGCGTATTGGATCGCTTGATATTGGCGGTCAGCTTGCGCAGCGCCTGTGACATGAGACGCGCCTGCAGCCCCATGTGCGAGTCCCCCATATCCCCCTCGATCTCTGCCTTGGGGGT
>JARFQV010000315.1 GCA_029287615.1 Pseudomonadota bacterium
GCTGGCATCATCTACGCACTCTGCAATACATTGCTTGTCCAGTGATCGGGCCAGTTTGATGATCTCCCGAACTCTCATCTGACGTTCTTCATCAGTAGCAATATTCCGAATGATGGAGCCATCGATTTTCAGGTAATCGACAGGCAGGTGCTTCAGTAACTGGGGCTGGCTGGTGCCGCAACCGAAGTGCTCTATTGCGGTCTTGCAATGCAGAGCAGAGGCGGCCTTGATAAAGGCCTTGGCATCTTTCAGGTTTCCGGTGGCGGCCTCTTCGGAGATTTCAAGTACGATACTGTCGCTGCTGATTCTGTTTTCCTTGATCAGATCGCTGATCCAGAGTAACAGATCGTTGTCGGAAAGCGTTGGTCCGGAAATCTTGATGAAAAAAGTGACCTGGTTATCTGCATCGCGACGTTCGGCAAGGGTCCGGATGGTTTGTTCAATGACCCAGCGATCGATTTTTTCACAGATACCGAATTTCTCGGCAATCGAGATCAGCTGACCCGGCAATATATATTCCCCCTGCTCATCCGTGATGCGCAGCAGGACTTCATATCGCTCGCCTTCTTCCCCCTGCAGGCTGACAATGGGCTGGTAAGCACACTGGAAGTGGTCTTCCGCAATGGCCTTCCTGACCATTTCCTCCCAGCGTTCCTCATTTTCCATATCCAGCTGTTCATCGACGTCAGTATTGTGTATGTGTGACTGATTTCCACCTGCAGACCGGGCGACCTCACAGGCAAGATCGGCGCGGGAGATCATATCCTGTGCACTGATCCTGGCATCATTCAGGATACTGACACCGAGACTGCAGGTTGTTGTGATCGCCCGGCCGTCAACCTCTGAAATATGCTCCTCGATTGAAATCCGGATCTTGTCCACCAGTTCCGTAATGGCCTCCTTGCTGGCGTTAGTGCTCATGATGGAAAATGAGTGATCTCCAAAACGGGCCAGGAGTTCAGTATCCGTGGTATTGCTCCTGAGGACGCTGGCGATATCACTGAGCACGAGATCACTGGCAGCGATACCGATGTTTTCCCGGATGCTCTTGAAGTTGTCGAGTAGTAGATAAATGGCTGCACAACTATCGGCTGGCCCTGCATCTGCATCGATCGCCGATTCCAGTACTTCCATGAAGTGCTGCCGGCTATACAGACCGGTGAGTATGTCCTGCTTGCTGAGGGTCTTGATCTGGTCTTCCAGCGCGGCGCTGTCGGCCTGATTTCTGATAATGATCTGGGTGCAAGGTTCACCGTCGATGCTGGCCGGTGCAAATTCCATGATGGTATTGAACTGGTGGCCACCCGGACCAAGACCCTTTACCTCCAGCTTGTCCCCCTGTTCCCTGTTCCCGGCATAGTTACGGAGAAATTCCTTTAACTTGCCATGATCCGATGGATCGACCATATCCAGCACAGAGGTGCCTTCGATCTCGTTCGAGTTCTCAAAGCCGAACATGTCCAGATAGGCCGGATTGGCGTAGACATGCATTCCCTCATGTGCATAGATGATGGCATCACGCGAGCTGTCCATGAGTGTCCGGTAGCGTTTTTCACTTTCCCGGAGGTAATCGTTGTGGCGCTCGATGGTCCGGCGACCCTTGAGTGCGCTGATCTCCCTTTCAGCAACCAGTTGCAGGTGTTCGGGAAGATCATAGGAGACAAGGGCGGCAACCCCCGTACGGAGTGCCTCTACAATGGCGGGTTCGTCGACGTTTTCCGCAAGGGCTATGACGGGCGCATCGAGATTTCTCTGCGCGAGGGTCAGAACAACATCTTCGCTGGCGGAGATGTGGCTGCTTCCACAAAGCAAAACATCCGGAGTCTGGTCTTCCAGCGTGGTTTCCAGGCTATCCATGCTGTCGACATAGGTCATGCGAAGGGCGTGTCCGGCATTGCGAAGGACGTTGGCCAGTGATTCGGCGTCGTTTTGTGATTCCTCGAGAATGATAAGTCGCAGAGGTGATCCTTTTTCCACAGTGTGCTCCTCACTCGATCAGGTAGATGCCCGAGATCATTCCCTGGCCCGTCGCGTCAACGGTTGCATGAATCCATGCTCGTTGGCTTGACTCCCCGGTTTTCGGCATAAAATGTGATCCCTTTAACATTTCCGATGGGATTGGGGCGGTGAGTCTGGTTCGGATTGAATATCGGGATTTGCTAATATGAGGGGTGGTCGGCAGTAGATGCTTTCTGGCTGTTTTCCGGTCACTGAATTCCTGTTAGCATGCTGGCGTCCGGACCGGAGGGTACACGGTTGGCCGGATGGAGACAGGAACCGGGGGAATCACAACAGGGGAACAGGGTATGCAGCAAATTGTCGTGAGGGCCGAAACGCCTGAAGATGTACGCGCAATTGACGTCGTGAATCTGAGCGCATTCGAGGGGGAGGCAGAGGCGCAGCTGGTCAGTGCGCTTCGGGAAACCGTCGAATTCAACCGGGAATTATCCCTCGTTGCGGAGTTGAATGGACGAATAGTCGGCCATGTCCTGCTTACGCGCGTTCCGCTGCGCAGCGGTGGAAATGAAAAGATCGTGCTTGCCCTGGGGCCGATGTCCGTGGTGCCCTCACAGTCACACCGGGGTATCGGGTCGGAGTTGATCCAGACCGCAATCCGGCTGGCACGGGACAAGGGGTATGGAGCCATTGTGGTGCTTGGCCACCCTGATTACTACCTGCGGTTCGGTTTCAGTCCGGCAGATCGCTGGCAGATCACCTGTAACCTGCCGGCGCCGGAAGACGCCCTGACTGCAATGGAACTGGTGAATGATAACCTGGGGTCTGGCGGGCATGTAGAATACCCCCATCCATTCAAGGCCCTTTACAGGGAGTAGCTGGAATTTCAGGCCAAGCTTGTAATTATCCGCATCCCTCAGGGCATGGTGATCCGGATTTCAGTATAACGTGTCAGGTTTGCTCATCTTCCGGGATATCATCTGCGTACACAAAGTGGAACTGGGCGAAACTGCCTGTATTTTCCACCAGCCGGTCAAGCAATACTCGTGAAGAAGTACCATCCCTGCTGAGGATCGCGGATTTACCCACATGAAATGGCAGAGGCGGTAACAGCAACATCGCGGACTGCCCGATTGTGCTGATCTCCGGTAGCATCAGTCCGGGCAGCTTGTCCCCGACCCTTCCGTCTTCGCTGCAAACGGAAATATCGATAGGGATTGCACCAGGCGATAGTAGTTCCACCCCGAGTTCGAGTCCCTGACCCTTCGCTGTCTTCAGCCACCTGATTACACCCAGAAGCCAGGTGTGATTTACCGCATCCGCCGTCTCCTGGATTCCCGCCAGTTGGCCGATCCGGGCGGAAGAGGCCCCATGACTATCCCACAGCATGCAGTAGCCGCCTGCGCTGACATTGACCATTTTCCAGGTGCTGGCTTGATAGCGGGTATTCGGGGTCTTGGATGTCCTGGCTTTGGGCCTGGCGAGTTGTCTGTCCTCAATTAGGGTAAGCCCTTCATCCTTTTGGGGGTCCCAGTAATCCGCGCGCTGACCCAGGGCATGTGCTTCCTGTGTCCGGTGGTTGTCTGCTGCTTTGTCTAAAAAGCCCGCTTGATCAAATTCAGCTACCGGGTTTACATGGGATACGCTGATTCCGCCGACATTGTCTTCCGTGGTTCCGCGCATCGTGTTGTCATCCGGCAGGTCCTTGCCACCGAGAAAGTAATGAACTGCGTTTGTGCCGATGGCAAGTATGACCTTTGCCTGCCGGGGGGTACGCTTGAAACGGCGTTGTGGCATCACGCCCCAGGAAAGCATCAGACGGTTCAGTATCTCGGGTCGTAATCCATTTTCATGTATGGTCTGGTTACCATCTTCATCAAACAGGTCAGCGAGTGCCTGTCGCACGTTGTCTGCAAGCTGTGTGGTGTCCAGAAATCGGCAGTTTTCGGTGTGTTCGTCACAGTCGCGTAGTACCAGGTAAGTGGGTGGAGTATCCGAATCCAGATGAATGACGAAGCTACCGTTTCTGTTGTTGGCAGGTGGACGGGTCAGTATTCTGCTCTGCCTGGACCATTCCGCCAGTACCCGGTAAACATCCGCAGCCTCACCCTGGCGCATCCGATAGGGACATGCCAGTGCCAGTAACAGGATCTGCTGATAGACGTGCATGATGGTTGGTGCGGTACCGTGCATATGGTCGGCGAGGGCCATTTTTTTATTCTGCATGCCATGCTTTTCCGCATAGTGATAAAGCTGGTGAATATCGCTCCAGGTACCATCGGGATACTGATCATATGTCTCGTAGGCTGCGAGTTGTAATTTGCCCAGATAATGTAGTGCCCGGTGGATAGCGGTACGGATCAGGTTTTTCTCTTCCGCACGCCGGCTTGCGAGGATAATGTCCCGGATCAGGATCTTGTATCCACCTGCGAATGCATTGAGGATGGCACGTCCCCGGTAGGCCATTTTCAGCTCTGGCAGTGGCAGTGGCAATGCCTTGTTGTTGATCAGTTTGTCAATGGATTCCGTGACGGTATGAATCGTCGGATCGAGTATTTCCAGTGCCCGCATCCGCTTGGCTGGCTTCAGGTCCTGGCTGTTGAAATCATCCAGGGCGTCTATGATTTGCCGGGTGGATCTCTCCAGGTCAATCAGTGGCAGGGACTCCATCCACTCCTGTAATGCGGAGGAATGAATACTGAACTTGCCTTGGTCGGGTTTCTTGTCAGGCAGGTGTAGTTTCATGT
>JARFQV010000321.1 GCA_029287615.1 Pseudomonadota bacterium
TGGTCGCACGGCAGAGGATGATGCCCGGATCAGCGCTCGCGCAATAACAGAACCGGAGAACGCTCAATGACCGGACGAGTGCCCCGGTAACCGGCCGCGCCGATCAGCACTGCTCCGGCCAGGGGGGCAAGTATCCATACCGGCCATTTAAAGCTGTAGTCAAAATGCAGTACCTGGCTGTATAGCACCCATGCCAGGCATTCGGTACCCATCGCGGCAACCAATCCGGCCAGCAGACCGAGCGAGGCAAACTCAGCACGGTGACCGGCCCGCAACTGCCGCCGACTCGCTCCCAGCGCCCGCAACAGGGCCCCCTCAGAGAGGCGCTCGTCGAGACTGGCCTGCAATGCGGCAAACAGGACGGCAAACCCGGCCAGTAACACGAAGAGCAGCACGTACTCAACCGCCAGGGTAACCTGTCCGAATATACGCTCGACCTGCGCTATGATCAGGTCCATCTCCAGTATGGTCAATGCCGGAAACCTGCGCACGAGCTCAACGAGCAACGGCTTGTTACCGGGCTCGAGATAAAAGCTGGTCATATAGGTGGCCGAGAATCCTTCCAGCATACCCGGTGGGAAAACCATATAAAAGTTCGGCCGGAAAGAATCCCATTGTACGGTGCGGATACTGGTCACCCGGGCAGAGAAACTTTCATCACTGACGGTGAATCCCAGGATATCATCCAGCTGTATACCGAGCCGCTCCGCAAGTTTCGCCTCTATGGAGACATTTGGCCTCCCGTCATCCCCGGGTTGCCACCAGCGCCCGGCCACCAGGCGGTTGTCCGCCTGCAATTCCCCGGTCCAGGTGAGGTTGAGTTCCCGGTTGAGTGAATTATCATCGCGCGCCTCCTTGGTCACGGCCTGCCGCACTGGTTGCGCGTTGATGCTCACCAGACGGCCACGCACCATCGGATAGAGTTGTGATGTCGAAATCTGCCGTTCCTCCAGAAAGCCGCGCACCTCCTCGACCTGGTCCGGCAGAATGTTGATGGCGAAATGATTGTGTACATCCGCGGGCAACTGGCTTTGCCAGGTAGTCAGAAGATCGGTGCGGACCAGACCGATCACCGCCATCACCATCAGGGCAAGACCAAAGGCCATAATCTGGCTGACACTGGTTTTTCGTCTCCTCCACAGGTTGTTCAGACCAAAACGCCAGGCAACGCCAACCCGGCCATGCAGACGCCGTCCCAATGCCAGCAGGATATACCCGAGCATACCCAGGGTCAGTGCCGCGGCGGCACCGCCGGACAATACAGCCAGCGTCAGTACGAGGTTATCCGTATAGCGCCACATGAGCGCGGTGACCGAGGCAATGGCAATGCCGTATACCAGCCATGCCTTGCTGGGTAAGGGTGCGAGGTCACGCCGCAATACCCGCAGTGGCGGAACGCCCTTCAGACGCATCACCGACGGCAGTGCGAATCCACTCAGTACGACCAGACCGGTTAACAGGCCCGCCACCAATGGCCAGAAACCCGTGCCGGATGGTGCCATCGGCACCACATCCGCCAGCAGATACAACAACCCCTGTTGCGCCAGCCAGCCAAGCAGGCAGCCCAGGGCGCTTGCCAGCAACCCCGCGACCGCGAGTTGGATCAGATACAGACCGAGCAGGTCCTGCTGGGAGGCCCCCAGGCAACGCAGCATCGCGCTCATATCGAAATGCCGCTCACTGTAACGGCGCGCAGCCATCGCAATAGCTACACCCGCCAGTACAATGGCCGCCATGATCGCGAGTCCCAGAAATCGTTCCGCCCGTTCCAGTGCGATACCAACCGCGCGTCGGCCCTCCCGTACTCCAACCAGGCGGTGACTGGGCCCCAGCCGCCTCTTCAGCCAGGAACGATAGCGCTTGATATCCACTTCCGCTCCGGCAAAAAGGTACTGGTAGGAAAGACGACTACCCGGCTGGACGATACCAGTGGCAGGCACATCTGCCAGATTCATCAACAGCCGGGGTGACAGTCCGAAGACGTCACCGACCTGTCCCGGCTCGAATGTCAGGACACGGGTAATGACGAGGCTGTGACTGCCAACCTCGATGCGATCCCCGGTACGCAGACCCAGTTCGGTCAGCAGGCGCGGTGCGGCCCATGCCTCGCCGGGTGCGGGAATGGAAACCGCCGGCTCATCGGCAACATACGGGGCCGGTGCAGTACGCAGGCTGCCGCGGAGTGGAAACTGCTCGTCAACCGCCCTGACACTGGATAGCTGCATTTCATCGCCGCTGACGACCACACTGGCGAACTCCATTGTCTCGGCAAGCCCCAACTGCCCCGCAGCGGCACGTGTCAGCCATCTTGATTCAACGGGGCGGGGGCTGACCAGCGCAAGATCCGCGCCCAGAAAATCCGCCGACTGGTTGACCATGCCGCGACCCAGCCGATCGGTAAAAAAGCCTATGGACGTACTGGCGGCCACGGCGATCACAATAGCAGCGATCAGGATACCCAGTTCACCGGCGCGCCAGTCACGCACCAGCAGTCGCAGGGCCAGTCGCCAGCGCGCCGATCGTTTCATGGAAGTACCGTCTCAGACACGATCCTGCCCGCATCCAGCCTGATACGGCGGTCACATCGTGCCGCCAGTGCCTCGTCATGGGTGACCAGCGCCAGTGTCGTGCCGCGTTCCCGGTTAAGCTCGAACAGCAGATCGATGATGGTTTCACCGGTGGTACTGTCCAGATTGCCGGTTGGCTCATCGGCAAACAGAATAGCCGGGCGCATCGAAAAGGCCCGCGCAATTGCCACACGCTGTTGCTCTCCACCCGAGAGCTGCTTCGGATAATGCGTCAGCCGCTCGGCGAGCCCGACCCGTTCCAGCAAACGGGTTGCCTGCACTCGCGGCTCCAGTGTCGCCGCCAGCTCCAGTGGCAGCATGACATTCTCCAGTGCGGTCAGACCGGGCAACAACTGAAATGACTGAAACACAAAGCCCACCAGCTGGCCGCGTATCCGTGCCCGCCCGTCCTCATCCAGGTCATTGAGACGGTGCTGCCCCAGCCGCACCTCCCCAGCGCTCGGCAGATCGAGCCCTGCCAGCAATCCCAGCAGGGTTGACTTTCCGGAACCGGATACCCCCACAATCGCCACCGCTTCTGCGGCATTGATCTGCAAGTCGATATCCGACAGGATATCGAGAGGCCCGGCAGCGGTCATCACCCGCTTGTCCAGGCCGGTTGCCGCAACCATGATGTTATTCTCAATCCGGGATGTGTCTGTCATGATGACTCGATCCATACTCCTGTTACTGGCCCTGTTGACAGTAATGCCAAGCCTGTCCACTGCCGGCACCCTGCTGATTGTTGGCGACAGCCTCAGTGCCGCCTATGGCATACCGGTCAACCAGGGCTGGGTAGCCCGGCTCCAGAACCGGCTCACTGAGGAGAACTACCCCTACCACATCGTTAACGCAAGCATCAGCGGTGACACAACCGCAAGTGCGCGTGCACGTCTGGAACAGACAATCACACGCCACCAGCCCGACATCGTCGTGCTGGAACTCGGCGGCAATGATGGCCTGCGCGGCCTTTCATTGTCGGCCATGAAAGAAAATCTCGCCGCCATGATCACTACTGCCCGCCAGTATGATGCAGCGGTATTGCTGATTGGTGTGGAATTACCACCTAATTATGGTCCGCTCTACACCGAAAAGTTCCGTGCAGTCTTTCGGGATCTGGCATCCGAGCATCAGGTTCCACTGCTGCCCTCACTCGTGGATGGTGTAGGCACAAATTCGGAACTGATGCAGGCGGACGGAATCCACCCGAACGAGGACGCCCAGCCCCTCATAGCAGCCCGCGTCAGGGAGCACCTGCTTCCACTGCTGGAACAGGATACAGAGGCTGCAGACTGAATATCCACCTCTCCAGCAGCAATTACCGATCCGGCAGCAACCGCAGACTCAGGCGACCTACCGGCAAGCATCGTCGCTTCGGGACCTACTCCTGCCTGAAAATCGCATCCCTGCGGAAGCTGAATTCGCTCCGCAAACCGGCCAGGATCGGCGGGTCACGATCATAGATATCCTTTTTGAACACCACCCGGCCTTCATCGTCGATGTCAGCAGTCCAGTACAGCAGCATTACCGTAACCGGCTGTGGCAGAAAGACCGTACGGGTCTCTGCTGTTTCTATCTCGCGCACTATAGCCTCCCTGCTCCACTTCTCACTGTTGTCCAGCAATAGTTCCGCCAGGGAATAAGGCCTTTCGACGCGAATGCACCCGGAACTGAAGGCACGTTCCGAACGATCAAAAAGCGACTTGTTCGGCGTATCATGCAGATACACCAGGTGATCGTTCGGAAACATGAACTTGATGCGTCCCACGGCATTGGATGGGCCGGGATCCTGCCGCAGTAGATAGGGAAAATCCAACCCGCTGTAGCGGGACCAGTCAATATCCGACTCGTCAATGACTCCACCTTCATGTGTCAGCACCCGGATATTCTTTTCTTTCAGATATCCCGGGTTCATTTTTACCGCTGGCAGGATATCCTCCACAAGGATGGTTGGCGGTACGGTCCAGGTCGGATTCATGACCAGGTACCTGATCTTCGACTTGAATACCGGGGTTTTCCTGTAGGGCTTGCCAACCTGTACCCGGGAGTTCCAGACCGGTTCACCATTGCGCTGGTACATGACGTTGAAACCGGCGATATCGACAATCAGCGCTTCTTCCTCAACCTTGTGGAGGACCCAGCGCGCCCGTTCGAGGTTCACGCATAACTGGTCTATCCGGTCCTGGACCGGGACATTGAGGGCACGCAGGGTCCCCGGCCCGGTAATCCCGTCTACGTCCAGGCCATGTCGTGACTGAAATCGTTTCACAGCCTCGATCAGATACTGGTCATATTCCATCGACTCCACGACTGGATCGGGCATATCCCCCGTGATGTGGAGACGTTCCCCGAGCACCTCAAGCCGCGGATCGCTCATCCCTTCTTTCAGTGTCTTACCGGCAGGGACTTCCGGCCAGCCACCGCTATCGGCCAGTTCCCGGTACCGCGCCAGCGTCTTCTTCAGATTGCCATAGAACGGATGTGCCGGCCGCATCCCGTCGATCAGCGATCCAAGAGTGCCGTTGGTGATGGCCGACTGGTAGGCAAGCACATCATCCAGCCTGTTGATTTGATGTTTCATGTTCCAGTCTGCATCCAGCGCAACTGGATCCACCTTGCCAAACAGGAGGTGGTAGCCGAGCCGGACAAGGCTGTCGGTCAGTAACAAGTCAAGCTCGGCCTGCCGAACGGGATCGGTTACGCGCCCGTCATCCGGTGTCCGCAGTTTCTCCAGCGCCTGCAGATGGTAATCCCTTGCATCCAGGCAATCCTGTTCGATGTTGCGTAACGCATGCAGAAGCTGTTCGATGGAATCATCATTCGTCCAGATACGCCGGTATTCGTTCTGCTCATACAGTGCTGGCAGCACGATCACAGAGGCGATAGCCTCTCCACCGACCACCAGTTCATTCCCCTCGCGGAGTTGTTCGATCCTTTCCCTGATCAGCTCAGGTTCGTTAGCACCCTGAGCCGGCAAGGCTGCAGCCGGGCCTGACAGGCAACAGATAGCCGCCAGCCACCATATCAATCGCGATACACACCTGCTATTCATACCTGCATCCCTGTGTCTGTCTCCTGCAATTCGGATACCCCGTCTTTTTCGTACTTCTCCAGACAACCCGTTACGGGAACCTCGGGGAATCGATTTTCGGGCATCCTCCGGTTGGCCCCGCAGGGTGAGAGCCCATGAATGGGACGAATTAGTCCGGTCCCTGCGCGATCATCTCGCCCCGCGGTGAGAAATGCAGGCTAGGGCACAACCACCTTGTCCAGCTTGATGTCCATCTTGCCGACAACCCGCCTCTCGCCACTGATCTGTACCGGAATCCCGGTTTTCATATCCAGAAAGATGCGTATGTTCCCGCGCAGTTCCAGAAATTCGAATTCTTTTGATTTTTTCTTGTGCCGTACCGGAGTCGCCCTGATCTCCAGTGGTAACACCTCGATAGTACCCTCGACTGTCTCCTCGATGGTGCTTGTACGTCTTATGTAGTTTACAGACCGTTGCCGCAGTTCCTGTGGCTTTACCGAAAGCCAGTAGAGTTCATCATTGGTGAATGCACAAAACCTCAGTGGTGCGCTGTCCGGATGCAGACCGGCAACGGAAATGAGATAAAACAGTACGGCCGGATCAATCACCAGTTCACAGCCCGCCTTTTCCAGGTCAAAGGGGAAATAGGTCTGCTTTACCCGACTCCAGTTTCCGGCATCTTCCTTTTCCTCATTACGGTCCTCGGGCTCGATTCGCAACCGGTGTACCCCATGCGGTGTGTACCGGTAGATTCTCTTGGATGCCTTGCCACCCCTGGTAAGCTTGTCACGCTGAATTGTCGCGCCATTGTAGGGATTGAACCAGATTACGGCGCCGGCCGTATAGGATTTTACGATTGAGTGGCCGTAGGCGGAAACCCCGAGGGTAAGCAGGTCCTCTGCCGCAGCCGGCAAAGGCATAGCAGGCAGATCGGATGGTACCGCGGCCTGCATAGCCTGGGGGTCAGACTTCTAAATCCGCACCTCTGTAGAAAGAATGCCCAGCACGGTCGAATCAGCAGAGCCCAGACGCGACCAGC
>JARFQV010000355.1 GCA_029287615.1 Pseudomonadota bacterium
CGGGCGTACGGTGCGGGAATAACCAGTATATTCATATCCTGAAAGGAAATATCCCGAACGCCCGGCAAGGAGAAGCATTCGGCCAATCATCCCGGTGCATGCCGGCATGACGAATGCACCACATCCCCCTGTATTCTTCGGAAGATCCAGTTCTTTTTTATCACTACCCTCAGGTATCGACGATGACCATTGTCAACATATACGCAGATGAGGATCATCCGGTGAACGGAACGCACTTCCAGCAAGCTCTTCCGTCCAGATTACAGTGATGCGAGAATTTGCAGAAACGGCGGACGAATATTCTTGCCGTAACAAACCGGCCCTGCTGATCCATCGCTATGATTCAGTCTCGATGGTAATGCTCTCACCATCATCAGGAATAAAGGTCTTTGGTAACAGGCCATGATCATCCAGTGTCTGCCTGAGGTGCGAACGGGTCACCGGACAATGATTGAGCGCTTCGAGATGATTGGCCACGACTTTATTCGGGGCCGTCTTCACAAAGGCCACCATGTCTTCCATAGTCATCAGAATCGGCTTGCCAATATCCATACTGGCACTACCCGCTGCCATTACGGCGATATCCGGCCTGAACTGTGACAGCACTCGTTCTACATCCCGTGTGTATACGGTATCCCCGCTGATGTAGATAGAAGGCTCCTCCGGTAACTGCAGATAGAAGCCCGCGCCGTTTGCCATGAATCGGTGAATCCAGCCATATCCGTGCCGGGCAGGTATGGCTGTAATCTCTCCGTCCAGGAACCGTTCCGGTTGCCAGTAGCTCAGGGCTTTGACGACATTGATTCCATAATTTTCGAGATAGGCAGCATCCTGCTTGCGACATGTAACAGGAATGTTGTTGTTGCGCAAAAATGTCTCTCCCGGCTTATCCAGGTGGTCGGTATGCTGTAATGCCCTTATCCCGAATGTCTGACTGTGCGTGATCAGACAATGAGTAACCTTGCCCAGCAAGCGCGATGCATTGCCCGGTAGTGCGACAGTGGGATTACGCACCGACTTATGCCGAAAATATGCAAATGGCGGCAGTTCACCCTGGTTACTGAGCATTGGATCAATCAATATAGAGTCAGCCCCTGACTCGATAATGAACGTTGCACTTCTGAGATGATGTATTTTCATTTTCCGTTGCAGACTGTGCTTCAGACCAGACAGTGACTCGCAGGTTTCATCCACTGGCGCCGGCGGGATGTTATCCCGATGGTGATGACATGTACCTTGAAACGCTATTCGAACACAACGGTGCGGTTCTGGTAGACCAGGACATTGTGATGCAGGTGGTTCCATACAGCGCGCGCCAGGACGATCTTTTCCAGGTCGCGCCCCTTGCGAATCATATCCTCGATTGAATTTTCGTGACTCACACGCACTACATCCTGCTCGATGATTGGTCCGGCATCCAGTTCCGCGGTTGCATAATGACTGGTGGCGCCAATGATCTTTACCCCCCGTTCATGCGCTGAATGATAGGGGCGGGCGCCTGGAAAGGCCGGAAGAAAGGAATGATGGATATTGATGATGCGGTCGGGGTAGTTGCCGATGAGCACATCGCCCAGGATCTGCATGTAGCGCGCCAGTACAATAAAATCGATCCGGTATTGCCCCAGCAGTTCAAGCTGCTTGCGTTCCTGTTCCGCCCGGTTCTCCCTGCTGATCGGCAGGTAGGCATAATCGATACCCAGACGCCGGGCCGCGTTCTGCATATCGTTGTGGTTACTGATAATCAGGGGGATCTCCACCTTCCACTCACCGGCCTCGTAACGGGCCAGTATATCGTAGAAGCAGTGCGGCAGCCTTGATACAAACAGTGCCATGCGCGGCACTTCATCCGAAAAGTGCAACCGCCAGTTCATCGAGAAACGTCCTGCCACAAGGGTTTCAAAGTATTCACCGATCTTTTCGTCGGCAATGACAAAGTCGTGCAGATCCCATTCAATACGCATGAAAAAAACCTGACGCTCCGTATCCACGTGCTGGTCGAGATAGAGGATATTGCCACCGTTCTTGTAGATGAACTCGGTAACGGAGATCACAATCCCCTTCTGATCCGCGCAATGAATCAGCAGGATTGCTGACTTCGATGTTGTGTTTTTCACATCAATTCCCTGTTTGCCGGGTTGTGGCGCCCTGAATCCGGAATGTGCACCATGTTACCAGAAGAGATCGCCCGGGCCAGGATCCATCCGGCACCCGCTACGTGTTCCGGCGGGTACGAATACCCGGTCAGCCACTAACCAGGAACGGTTCCCGAGGGCAACCAGATACCCGTTGGTCAGCACACAATCATTGCGCCTGCAGGGAAGGCTTCGAGGCCATCAGTGCTGCAGTCACCGTCTGCACTGCATGTCGCCTGCGGTTCAGGCGTGGAGTTTCCTGCTCTCCCCACGTCCCGTCAGCATGCTGACTGGCGACAAGGAAAGCGGCAGCGGCACGCAGATCTCCGCTCAGCGGGAGGTCGAGCATGTGGTTGCATAACAGGATTTCTGCCAACAGGTCAATGTGGGCCGAAACCATGAACCTGCGCGAACCTTCCTGGAGGATTCGGCCAATGGAATCCCGGCGTACCATCAACCAGTCGGAAACGGGTAGACGCCCGAATTCTGTGAGGGCAGCAACCTCGTGCACCAGCGCGTAGTAGGCAAGCGGATGCTGATAGAGTGATCCGGGGGGCGGCTGGCCGGGAAACAATGGCCTGTCAACTTGCGCACTGTGATTGATGAGACTGGCACCCAGCAAATCATTCATGCTGACCTGCGGCGCCTCACCCAGATGGCGGAGCAGCATGGCGACGGTGAGCCTGAATGTGGGATTTTCGAAACGGTTGTTCACAAGCGTGCGTTGCGCTTCCTCAATGACAGGGTCGCGTCCCGCCATTGGCCCTTGAACGGCCTCTATGAGATAGGTGGCCAGCAACAGATGGTAATGCTCGATCAACGTCTTGTTCGGTTGATTCAATCGTCGCTCGAACCCGGGTGAAGCCACGAGCCTGGCAATACAGTCATCGAAGGCCCGTTCGTACCGCGAGTCACTTCCAGGGCCTGCGGACATACGCCGGATCGACAGGTAAAACAAACCCTCATCGACCAGATCCAGAAATCCGCCGTCCTCGCAGGTAGCCGGATTAGCCATGATCCACGCCAGACCACGCTCGATTGCGGCATCAATATCGCCCTCCCCTGCCGAAAATCCGTTGCTGCAGACAAACAGAAGCAGGCCGAGCAAACCAGCGGAAACACCCATGTGTCTATGCATCACAGCGTATCCCCGGCGATGATGAGCGGCACGTAGAGTTCATCCCTGCTGAGACCACCATGCACGCCAGTCATCTCAAAGCGGTGTTCCTGTATCAACCAGTCCTTGAGAATGTAATTCCCCTCCATGATGAGTACCCGATCGCCTATCCGCTGCCTGAGACGCGGGTGTGGCACACCCAGGCCGAACCAGCCGGAATCAATGAGGTACGAACCGGGAAATGACCGGGCAATACCCGCGAACTCGTGCTCGATATAGGCATCAAAGCGATCCTCACACCCGGGGTGCAGGTAGCAATACACGGATCGGGGTTCGCCACACAGGGGAAGAACCAGCATATCTGCCAGCCGGGGGTGATCATCGAGACAGATACGCTCCGCATCGCTGGTGTCGACCAGACCATGATCCGCGCACACGATGACCCGGGTATCCGTGCCCCGAATCTGTTCCAGAAATGCCTCGAAGGCCCGATCCAGTTCGAGCAGATGGCTTCTGGATGCTTCACTCCAGATTCCCTCCCGGTGTCCCAGACTGTCCAGTTCAGACCAGTAGGCATATACGAATTTGGGTCCGGCCTTTCGCAGCACGCCGACGATCCGAGCCAGCAATTCCGTCAAGCCGCGGTAGCTCAACAGCCGGGATCGTCCGAGATGTGCGAGGTTGAAATCCGAACGGGCGATATGGGCGGGGGAGACCGTCCAGGCATTCACGCCGATAAGCTCCGAGAATGGCGTGTGACCGAGCAGGGCGGCGACATCGATGCCTGCCTCGCCAAGAGTGACACCTCCGAATCGCGCCCGCCCCGGCAACACGGTCACGACACTGCCCAGTTCCCGTAGATACATATTCCAGCCGGTCAGTCCGTGTTGCTGTGGTGCCACTCCAGTGATAAACGTGGTAATCGCCGATGCCGTTGTTGGCGGGTAGACGGATGTCAGACCACCTCTCAGGTGGGCGTTGAGGCATGCGGCCTCGGGGTGGGCCTGCAGAAAATTCAGGCCCATTCCATCGATCACCAGCAACAGGACCTGCGCGTGTTCCCGTACCGATTCCGGAGAGAGCAGGCCCGCTGGTGCGTACGCAGGAACGGGGCCACCCAGCCCCGTCTGCAGAGAGGCCATCAGATTGACGATGCCGCCACCCTGGTAATCCGGCAGGTCCTCGGGTTCATTCCGGTCCGTTTCCATTCAAAAACACCGCTACCTGGCATGCAGATTCTCAAGCCCGACCCGGCTGAGATATCCCCACGGAGGCAAGCGGCGGAAAACGACCGGGATATCCATCCGCTCAGTTCACGCGTATACCATGCCCGACCAGGGACATGGGACGTTCGCCATCCAGCACCAGGCGGCTGATGCCTGCGTTGTCCACCTGTATCCGGTACATGGACTCTACCGGCGCACCCAGCACATGGGCAATAACGGCACGGATAACACCGGCATGCGCCACCACCAGTATGTTCAACCCGGCATGTTTTTCCAGCAGGTCTTCGAAACCCGCCTGCACGCGTGCCGTGAAGACATCGAGCGGCTCTGCTCCGGGCGGGCGGTGTTTCACCGGATTCAGGTAGAAACGACTGACCTGACCGGGTACTTCGGTTTCGAGTTCCTGCCGGGTCTTGCCTTCCCACACCCCGAAACCGACCTCCATCAGGCGGGTATCCTCACTGACCGGAATCCGGTGCCGCGCACCCAGTTCGAGGGCAAAGGCCTTGCAGCGCGCGAGGGGTGAAGTCACAATCCGCTGCCAGTGCCGCTCCGTACCCACGGCTTCCCGCATCTGTCGCCAGCCCCTGTCGCTCAGCGGATCATCGATCTGCCCGCGGTAACGCCTTCCTCCCTCCGGCTCGCCGTGGCGGATCAGATCAATACGGGTCGGCTGCCTCTTCATGCCTGACCGGTTTCCCCGCTACCCAGCAAACCCTGCAGGCGCCGCCAGTCGAACACCGGCCCCGGATCTGTCTTGCGCCCGGGGGCGATATCGCAGTGACCGACGATATTTTCCCTCAGAATCTGCGGGTAAGCCCTGCGCAGCCTCCGGATCAGGCCGGCAAGCCGGCGATACTGGGCATCGGTATAGGGAATATCGTCCGTTCCCTCCAGTTCGATACCAATGGAAAAATCATTGCATGCCTCCCGCGAACCAAAGCAGGAGGCGCCGGCATGCCAGGCTCGTTGCGAGAAGGGAACGTACTGGACCATTTCACCGTCCCTGCGGATCAGGATATGACTGGAAACCCTGCGCGTGGCCACTTCCCTGAAATAGGGGTGCGCGGCAGGGTCGAGACGATTGGTAAACAGATCATCGATCCAGTGACCACCGAACTCCCCCGGAGGCAGGCTGATACCATGCACGACCAGCAGCGAAATCTCGCAACCCACCGGCCGGGCATCGGAATTGGGCGACTCAACGCGACGCACATCTACCAGCCAGTCTGAATCAGTATCTCTCATGGTGAGGAATGAATCGTGTTGCCGGGTAGCCACACCTTGCTGTATTTTGATCCGTTCGCCGGTGGCTCCCGGCGAACATCCGGCGTATCGGCAGCATTGATATTTCCATTGTAATCGCGGCCTTACCCACGAGTCCACGGTCACCTGCAGACAGCCACAAAAACTGCTCCCAGACTGGCGCTGATCCGTTACAATAGCCGACCGGAATACTGAATTACCAGGAAAGCATTGTGAAGATATTGATGACCTTACTGATCCTGAGCGTCTGCCTGACGGGCAATGCGCAGGCAGAAACCCAATATGTCAGTGACCGACTCGAAATCACCATGCGCAGCGGGAAAAGCACCAGCCACGGCATCACTCGCATGCTGCGCAGCGGCACGCCCGTAGAGGTTCTGGAGGTCGATGCAAAGACCGGTTACACAAAGGTCCGGGTTGCCGGAGGCAAGGAAGGCTGGGTACTCAGCCGGTTTCTGATGAAGGGACCCGCCGCCAGGGAACGGCTTGCTGCATCCGAAAAGAAACAGGCGGAACTGGAACTGGAAAACCGCCAGATGGCAACCGCCTTCAACGGACTGAAAGAAGAAAAAGAGTCCCTGATCCAGAAAGGCGAAAGCCTGGAGCTGGAGAGCCGCAAGGTAGGGCAGGAACTGGCCGAGATACGCCGGACCGCCTCCAGTGCCCTGGCGCTCGATAACGAAAACAAGGAACTGAAGGGACGAGCCATCGCACTGGAGCGCAAGCTGCAGGCCCTCCAGCAGGAAAACGAGGGTCTCAAGGACCGAACGGCGAGGGACTGGTTCATGGTTGGCGCCGCAGTGGTCCTGCTGGGCATCCTGGTCGGACTGATCATCCCGCGCATACGCTGGCGCAAGAAGACGACTTGGGATACCTTTTGAGCACTATGGCAACGACGCCGTCCCGCAGTGATACCCGCCGCCAGGGTAGATGTTTATGCCCGGCTGGTGTGCTCCCGCGGTAAAACGGGCACGGTAATCGGGATTCCACCGATCCGATTCTCTGGACCCGCGTTTATCTTCACTCGTCCGTCACACAACCCTCCGAGGCGGAGCGTACCAGCTTGATGTATTTGTAAAGGGTCCCACGCTGCGCCTTGCAGGGGGGCATCTCCCATGCCGCCCGGCGGCTGAGCAGTTCCTGTTCCTGCAGATCGACATCCAGCCTGTTCTCCTCTGCGTCGATGATAATACGGTCGCCATTCCTGATGAGTGCAATGGGTCCACCTTCCTGCGCCTCGGGCACCACATGACCAATTATGAATCCGTGGGACCCGCCCGAAAAACGGCCGTCGGTGATCAGGGCAACATCCCCGCCCAGGCCGGCGCCCATAATGGCCGAGGTCGGGGTCAACATCTCCGGCATGCCTGGCCCGCCCTTTGGCCCCTCATACCGAATGACCACGACGTCGCCCTTTTCGATCTCGTTCTTTTCCAGGGCCTGCAGCATATCTTCTTCGGAATCATATACCTTGGCCGGTCCGGAGAACCGCATCCCTTCCTTGCCGGTGATCTTGGCGACCGAACCACCGGGCGCCAGGTTGCCCGTCAGGATCTGGATATGCCCGGTTTCCTTGATGGGACGATCCACTGGCAGGAATACCTCCTGACCAGCCTTCAGACCGGGAAGATCAGCGAGGTTCTCGACAATGGTCCTGCCGGTCACGGTCAGGCAGTCGCCCCGGATCAGGTCATGCTCCAGCAGGTATTTCATCACCGCCGGAGTGCCACCCACGTTATGCAGGTCTTCCATCACGTACCGGCCGCTCGGCTTGAGATCGGCCAGAAACGGCACCCGGTCACTGACACGCTGGAAATCTTCCAGTTTGAGCTGCACACCCACGGCATGTGCCATGGCGATCAGGTGCAGCACGGCGTTGGTGGAACCGCCCAGCGCCATGAGCACCACCAGGGCGTTCTCGAATGCATCGCGGGTCATGATGTCGCGTGGCTTGATATCCCGCTCCAGCAATTCCCGGATGGCCTTGCCGGCCCGCAGACACTCATCGATCTTGCCGGGATCGACAGCAGGGGTGGATGAACTGTAGGGCAGCGACATCCCCATGGCCTCGATCGTGGAGGCCATGGTATTCGCCGTATACATCCCGCCACAGGCACCGGCACCAGGGCAGGCGTGGCGAACGATCTGGCTCCGGGTCTCCTCATCGATGCTGCCGGCGAGATATTCACCATAACTCTGGAATGCGGGGACGATATCCAGGGTCTGGTGATCGATATGTCCCGGCTTGATCGTGCCACCATAGATCATGATCGATGGCCGGTTCAGACGCCCCATGGCAATCAGGCAACCCGGCATGTTCTTGTCACACCCCGGCAGGGAGATATTGGCGTCATACCATTGTGCGCTCATGACCGTCTCGATGGAGTCCGCGATCAGGTCTCGCGACTGCAGGGAGAATCCCATCCCCTCGGTTCCCATGGATATGCCGTCACTGACCCCGATGGTGTTGAAGCGCATACCGACCAGCCCGGCCTCCCGCACCCCTTCTCTTACCCGCGCGGCCAGATCATTGAGGTGCATGTTGCAGGTATTGCCCTCATACCAGACGCTGGAAATTCCCACCTGCGCCTTGTCCATGTCTTCCTCACTCAGGCCGGTGCCGTGCAGCATCGCCTGCGAGGCACCCTGGGATTTGGGCTGGGTAATGCGGGAACTGTATCGATTCAGCTTTTGGGCCATGGGTGTCTCCAGTGGACTGTTGTATCCGGTCTACTATCGCTGCTCCCGTGAGACGGGATAGTTCGTTATTTTTGTCTGCAAACCGAATATTGTACATGCCCGGATCGAAGGTTTCGACGAATCCGGGGAAATACAGAAAAACCACAATTGTCGGTCTTTGGCAGTCACGACTCGCGGACCACGCCAGCTTGCGCCAGCGGGTTACACCGGTTTTGTGCTAGATTCAGGGGAAAAGGAAACCGTACTGCGCATGAGAGTGGTAGTTTTCATTCCGGGCTGCAGCGGCGAATCCCGTGGACGAATCCGGGAAAGGAAAACAGCGAATAAACCGGAAAACCAGGTCAGCGGCGAGGTTCATGCATAACTCATGAAAGAAGAATTCAGCATAATGATCCCCGGCGCACAGGGTGACGGCGCGCGTCTGCGGGTCGTGGCACCATGGGACTTGACGCCAATCACCGAAGTTGCAACCGCTTCGGCAAAGGACATTGAACGCGCACTGGAAACGGCCTACCGGGTTTTTCGTGACCGTGATCAATGGCTGCCTGTCTCCAGACGCATCGAGATACTTGAAAAAACCGCCTGCTTGATGGAACAGCAGGCCGGGCATCTTGCGCTGGAGGCGGCAAGAGAGGGAGGCAAGCCCCTGGTCGATTCACGAGTTGAAGTCGCGCGTGCGATTGATGGTGTGAAGAATTGTATCGAGGTATTGCGCTCCGGGGGCGGACGCGAAATTCCGATGGGACTGAACGCCGCCTCGCAAAACCGGCTGGCATTCACACGCAAGGAGCCGATCGGCGTAGTCGTTGCGGTCAGCGCTTTCAACCACCCCCTGAATCTGATCGTGCACCAGGTCGGACCTGCTATCGCGGCTGGATGCCCGGTGATCATCAAACCCGCTGAAGACACACCCTTGTCCTGTTTTCGTTTCATCAAGCTGCTGCGCGAAGCCGGATTACCCGAAGCATATTGTCAAGGCTGTGTAGTCAGTGAGGTAACACTGGCCGAGAGACTGGTGACAGATGAACGTGTTGCTTTCTTCTCTTTCATTGGCAGTGCCAAGGTCGGCTGGATGTTGCGCTCGAAACTGGCACCGGGCACACGCTGTGCGCTGGAGCACGGGGGTGCGGCACCGGTCATCATCGATACCACGGCAGACCTTGAGGATACCCTGCCGTTACTGGCCAAAGGCGGCCTCTATCATGCCGGCCAGGTATGCGTTTCCGTACAACGGGTTTATGCACCGCGTTCCATGGCACCGGACATCGCGGAACGACTGGCGAGGATGGCACAGGCCATGAACGTTGGTGACCCGACAGCAGAATCAACCCAGGTCGGTCCACTGATTCGCCCGCGAGAAGTAAACCGAATCGCCGAGTGGGTCGACAAGGCCCTGGCCGAAGGTGCAACGCGGCTCTGCGGGGCAGAGACGC
This sequence comes from Pseudomonadota bacterium, assembly GCA_029287615.1. GTDB lineage: Bacteria > Pseudomonadota > Gammaproteobacteria > UBA9214 > UBA9214 > JARFQV01. The sequence continues at coordinate 9,875 of JARFQV010000355.1, forward strand.
TTTCAGAAACCAGTTACGCCTGTACGATTTTACAGGATCCCGCTGACACTTCACTGGTGAGCACGCATGAAATCTTCGGGCCGGTCGTGTGCGTATACAGTTATGAAGATGTCGATGAGGCGCTAACCAGGGCCAATGACCTGCCTTATGCCTTCCAGGCATCTGTATTGACCAGGGATATCGATTTTGCCTTGCGCTGCAGCCGCAGACTGGATGCCGCTACCGTGATGATTAATGACCACACGGCATTTCGCGTGGACTGGATGCCGTTCGCCGGCATTCGTCAATCCGGTCTGGGTACAGGCGGAATCCCCTACACCTTTGAAGATATGCAGATCGAAAAACAGATCATTGTTCGATCCAGCGAGCTTTGATTCCAAACCTTCCCGTGAAGGACGGGATGCCGGACGGCAACGCGCAGCATACACCGGGTATTCCGGGGGACAGAGGCGGCACGGTGGGTGAGTGACGGGAACCAGCACACGGGAAATACATCGCTAATAATTTAAAACATATTCAAAACAATATTGAAAACATACTGCCTGGACGCATAAGGCAATGCCCGATAGCGGAGAGACCGTATACAGGACTGGTAAACTATTTATAAGTATATTATAATATTGCGTTAATATGGTTATGATTCAGAATTGGATGACAGGAAGGAGTCGGCAGCCACGCATAGTGCAGGCTGATCAGATGAGGATGAGAAAATGGAGATCCGGCAGCTCTTCGATGCACAGAGCAGCACCTATACCTATCTGGTCTGGGATGCAGTTTCCCGTGAAGCCGCACTGATCGATCCAGTCAAGGATCAGATTGGCCGTGATATTCAGCTATTGCATGTACTGGGTCTCAGCCTGCGATATACGCTGGAAACCCATATCCACACCGATCACATCACCGGTGCCGGTCACCTGCGTTCATCCCTGGATTCGCTGGTCCTGGTACATGAAAACACCCACGCCAAGTGCGCGGATATCCTGCTGAAAGACGGCGACCAGATACCCGTTGGCACCGGCAGGATTACAGCCCTGTACACACCCGGACACACGAATCATGACATCACCTATTCCATCGACAGTGCAATTTTTACCGGTGACACGCTGCTGATTCAGGACTGTGGATGGACGGATGGTCCTGGTGGTGATGCCGGCACCCTGTATGATTCCGTAACCAAAAGACTCTTTTCACTTCCTGACGATACCGTGATCTACCCGGGCCATGACTACCATGGTCATTCTTACTCCACCATAGGGGAAGAAAAGCGGAACAATCCCCACTTCCGGGCCGGCACCACCCGACAGTCATTCATCAGTCTGACGCACCTGATAGACCCGGTCCCGCCCGAGCGTGCGCATGAAACGATACCCTGCAATATCCGTTGCGGATATTGAGGAATATCAGCGGAAGCGTGCAGAAAAGGAAGATATTCATCCATCCTTTCAATGTTACAGTTCCATGAAATGTCTCATAGAAACCACTAATATTAGAAAGTAAAGATTAATTATAATATAATATATAACAATTACTTGTGTATAATACTTTATGAATTGATCATGATCCGTCAAGGGATTGTTGTTGACAGCGAGGCACTGTAAAAGGTCCAATTACACTCAGTTTTAAAGGGAAGAAAGAGGACATTTGCAGTACGTGCTGACACCTGACTAAGCAGACAGGAGGCGGACCTTGGAAACATTTGCACTCGATGTAAGACAACTGAAGAACCTGAGCGAAATCGATCAGGCCAGGCTGGTAGAGGCAGCCGAACAAAGAATTGACGAATACCAGCGTTCCGCGCCACCCGACCAGCATTCCCAGAAGTGGATAAAGACCCAGAGAAAACTCATACACGACACCCTGAATCAGTTGATTGGTCGTTAGCCCAACCCTCCTCCCCGCCACCCAGGCGGGGATTTTTTTATCTGCAGGTTTCGGATAGCACCGGGAGACGACTCGGAGAGGCTGTCGAGCGCTGTTGAAACTATACTGGTTGATACCGGATAAATTCCGATGAATACCGCATATAATGCAGGCTTACTCAACAGCGCATCAATCGTGACGACTACTACCGCTCATCTCCGCCTTGTCCTGCTCTCCTGCCTGCTGGCTATGGCGATACCGCTTCAGTCTGCCGCCGACAAGGACAGCGAACAGGAACGCGAGAGAATGATCCGGGCGATACAGTCCAGCGTCCTGGAAACCAGCTCCTATATTGACCGCAAGGAACTCGATACCAGCGTGATGGACGCCATGGGTCGCGTACCAAGACATGAATTCGTTCCCGGGTCACTACAGGACCACGCCTACGAAAACCGGCCCCTGCCCATTGGTCATGGCCAGACCATTTCACAACCCTATATTGTCGCCCTGATGACTGACCTGCTGAATATCGGGGAAAATGACCAGGTGCTGGAAATCGGCACCGGTTCCGGTTACCAGGCCGCCATACTCGCCGAACTGGTCCGTACCGTCTATTCCATTGAAATTATCGAGGCCCTGGGTGAAGAGGCCAGGGAACGGCTGAAACGTCTGGGCTACAGGAATGTTGAAATCCACCTGGGAGACGGGTACTACGGATGGGAAGAACACGCTCCGTTCGACGCAATCGTGGTCACAGCCGCCGCCAGCTATATACCCCCGCCACTTATTCGCCAGCTGAGGCCAGGCGGGCGCATGATCATTCCAGTCGGCAGCCGTTTCATGACCCAGCAACTGGTATTGGTGGAAAAAGATACCGAAGGCAAGCTAACCACCCGCCAGATCCTGCCGGTACGGTTCGTCCCGTTGACCGGCGGACATGACTGAGCCGGTTACCACGACACAGCCGCCAGCGGATCGAGATCACCTGCCGATCGGTTCCATCGCGATGGTTTCGGCAGCAGCGCTTGCCTATGAAGTACTGCTGATCCGGCTTTTTTCCATCACCCAGTGGCATCATCTGGCCTACATGATCATCAGCCTGGCCCTGCTGGGTTATGGTGTCAGCGGAACCGTACTGTCCCTGGCAGGTCCACGCCTGCTTCAGCATTTCAGGACCATATACCCTGCCTGTCTGGGCCTGTTCGGACTTGGCGCAGTCGGCTGTTTTGCCGCTACCGGCCAGATCGCGATGAATCCGGAGGCCATGCTCTGGGATCCACGCGAAATGCTGCACCTGGTATTGACCTACCTGCTGCTGGCAATACCATTCTTCTTTGCGGCCACGGCCATTGGCCTGGCCCTGATGCGATACCCCGGTGATATCACCCGGCTCTATGCCGCTGACCTGCTGGGCGCCGGCGCCGGCAGTATTGCCATCATCGGCCTGCTGTTCATCGTGCTGCCGGGAAACGCCCTCCCGGTCATCGGTCTCCTCGGGATAGCAGCAGCCCTGCTGGGTGGCTATGAAGTCCGTAGCCCGAAAACAGGATTCTGGCCACCGGCAATTGTCAGCGTTCTGATCATTCTCCTGGCCATGGGCGCTGACTGGACCCGACCGATCCTGTCCCCCTACAAGGGTCTGAGCCAGACCTTGCGAGTCACGGGCACAAAGATCATCGACCAGCGTTCCAGCCCGCTCGGGGTTATTGAAACGGTGGAAAGCCCGGTAATACCACTGCGTCATGCACCGGGAATGAGCCTGAACGCAGTAATGGAGCCCCCCGAACAACTGGGCATCTTTACAGACGGTGACGGAATGAGCGTCATCACCCGGGACACGGGGAAACGGGAACGGCTTTCCTACCTCGACCAGATGCCCTCCGCGCTGCCCTACCACCTGACCCGGATCCGGGACGTCCTGGTACTGGGGGCTGGTGGCGGAACCCGCGTACTGCAGGCCCGCTATCATGGGGCGGAACGGATTGATGCCGTGGAGCAAAATCCGCAAATCATCGAACTGCTCGAGGGAAAATTCGCGGAATTTTCGGGCCATCTGTACAAAGACGACAACAGCCGGTTTCATATTGCGGAAATCCGCGGGTTCATGAGCAGGGAGGATCCCCTGTATGATCTCATCGGACTGACCCTATTGAATGCCACCGGCGCGGCCGGCTTGTATGCCCTGCAGGAAAACTATACCTTCACCGTAGAGGCACTGAAGAGTTACCTGAACAGACTGAAGCCGAACGGTTATCTGAGTATCGATCACTGGATTCAGCTACCGCCCCGCGATGTACCCAAACTGTTCGCTACCGCGATACAGGCCTTACAGGAACTGGGATTGACCGAACCCGGTCTCCACATGGCCCTGATACGCGGCTGGCAAACCGGCGTCCTGCTGATCAAGAAGACCCCCCTGACACCGGAAGAGATCAAGGCACTGAAGAAATTCTGCGAGGAACGCAGTTTCGATACCGCATACTATCCGGGAATGCCGGTTGAGGAGGCCAATCAATACACCTTGCTGAAACAACCATACTTTTTCCAGGCGGCACAATCACTGCTCGCTACAGAACAGGGCAGATTTGTGGAAGACTACAAGTTCGATATCCGCCCGGCAACGGATGATCGGCCCTATTTTTTCCATTTTCTCAAGTGGCGGGTTCTGCCCGAGATCCTAGAACTGCGGGATTCGGGGGGCAGGTCCTTGCTGGAATCAGGTTATATGCTGTTGCTGGCAACACTGGGACAGGCACTGTTGGCCAGTGTGGCATTGATCCTGTTACCCGTACTGCTGAAAAGACTTCGCTCGAGCGGGGAAACGCAAACCGCCAGTCGGGGAAAGACACTGACCTACTTTTTCTCACTGGGCCTTGCCTTCCTGTTTCTGGAAATCGCCTTCATTCAGAAACTTGTTCTGTTTCTGCATCATCCGGTGTATGCCGTAGCCATAACACTGACCGCCTTCCTGGCCTTTTCCGGACTCGGCAGTGCCTGGTCACAACGCTTCATACCGATGAACCGGCACACTGCCGGAATCCGGACATCCGTGAGCGGTATCGTGCTGTTCGGACTCGGTTATGTGCTGGCCCTCGACTGGCTTGTCTCGCACCTGATGCTACTGCCGGTTCCCGTCAAGTTTATCGTTGCTACCGGACTGATTGCACCACTGGCCTTCTGTATGGGCCAGCCTTTCCCGCTGGGCCTCTCCATACTGGGCCGCAAGGCTCCTGCACAAATCCCCTGGGCCTGGGGACTGAACGGCTGCGCATCGGTTATCAGTGCCGTACTGGCTACCCTGATTGCCATTCATTTCGGTTTTACCGCCGTGGTGGTGCTGGCGGTATTGCTCTATCTAATTGCTGCGTTTACCGTTCCTTGACGGCATCCAGCAAATGGATGTCTGTACGAAGGGAATTCATGACCGATATAACAGTCCAATATCAACAAACGTGCCAACTTCGACATACAGTTGCCAGGCTCCACGACATACATGTCAGATACCCTCCTCCTGATCCATCTGCTGTTGCTGCTGCTGGTTGCCAACGGGACGCCGGTCGTTGCCCGGATCATCCTGGGTCGTCGCCTGGATCGCCCGCTGGATGGTGGTATCAAACTGTCGGACGGGAAGCCATTGCTGGGTCCCTCCAAGACGCTGCGGGGACTGGCGGCGTCCATCCTTGCCACCATCGTCATGGCCTGGCTGCTGGGCTACCCCCCTACCCTGGGGGCAGGGTTCGCGCTGTTCGCCATGCTCGGCGACCTGGGATCAAGTTTCATCAAACGCCGCATGGGCATGACATCCAGCCGCAATGCCCTGGGACTTGACCAGATCCCGGAGGCACTCTTCCCGTTGCTGTTCGTTCGCCATGAACTCTCCCTGGCGTGGACCGATATCTTTATCCTGACCCTGGCCTTTCTTGTACTGGACCTGGTGCTGGGATCCCTGCTGGCACAAACCCGGCCTCGCTTCAGATCCGGATAAAAACCACCGGATCTATTCCGCGCATCTCAGATAATGCAGGGTTATCTCCGGCGGGCAGTTCAGGCGAACATCCACGATACTGGAACCGGAACCTGCCGTGGTGTACCCGTTCAGGTCCTGGTAGGACCAGGCACCTGAACAGAAATCCCGGGGACAACGCGCATTGCACGTCAGTGGCCAACCACCCGGCAGGCAGATCTGACCGCCATGGGTATGGCCGGAAAGCATCAGGTTGAAACCGGCATGGGCTGCGTGCTTGTAAATCTCGGGTGAATGCGCAAGCAGGATGGATACGGCATCCGGATGGATCGGGTCAGCGGTCTTTTCCAGGTTGTCCGCCCGGTAATAATGCGGGTCATCTATGCCAGCCAGGTAGATTCTCTCCCCGCCCCGGTCCAGCGCGACATACTCATTCAGCAGCATGCGTACTCCCATTTCCTCGAGATCCAGCACCATGCAGATGGTATCGTGATTACCCAGCACCCCGTAAACCGGGCCCTTGAGGTGAATCCGCACCTGCCGCATACCGTCTATGGCCGCCTCATAGGGCCCGTAGGTCAGCGCACGGAAATCTCCGGTGAGGACACAAAGGTCATAGTCCACCTGATGGACCGCCTCGATCAGGGCATGCGGAAAACCGGGATGCATATCCAGGTGCAGGTCCGAAATATGCAGGATCGTGTAGCCGTCGAACGCCGCTGGCAGATTTCTGATCCGGAAATCGTTTTTGCGGATGCGGATATCCAGGGTATTACGCCTCCCACGCCCGTACAGAAAAAACAGGCGCAGGATACCGCGCATCAGGGAATGAACGGAGTACCAGTTCTCGATGTGGAAAAAATTACGGCCCTGACCAAAGATCCTCTTTTCGTTATCCGTCTCGATGCCAAGGCGCTGACGCAGATGCACCCTGCCAACACGTTCCTCAAGCCGTGCGCGGGTCTCCTTGTCCATATATGCTGTATCCATCTGTCTGCCAGGAGGGACCGGACAGCTCTAGCCGGCAATCCGTCCACCCAACCGTGTCGCGCTTCCTCGTTACCACGAGGATTAGTACCATAACCGGATCCTGTTCGATAATACAGTTATCGGCAGCTCTTCTCCCTAGCCTGATGGGCTGAATAGCCAGGTTGACAGGCCATCCCGGCTGCCGTAGAAAAGCAAAAAATTTCCAAAATCTTTTACAGCATGGCCGGAGGCCCTTCATGAACCTGGAAAAAGTGATCTTCGCATTCTTTATTGTACTGGCCGCGACACTCAATTTCGGGTTCTTTCTCGGCGGCATGGACAACCCGGATCATCACAATGTATACGAACTGTTCGCCGCACTGGTGGTCAGCCTGATCGCCACTGTAATGAAATTCGGCGATCGTGCGCACATCGGAGCCGTACTCCTTGCTACCAGCCTGGTCGCCGACCTGCAGCTGGTGGCCGCGGTGATCGTATGGGGGGTCGCGGTCTATGCCATGGAATCGAACGGACTTTCCGTCAAGGCCCTCTCCAGTATCGTTTCCCTGTCGGGTGGCGCACTGCTGGCCAATATCATCTCGGTCATCATCCTGGTCACCGAAACCGTCACCCTGCGCCGCTAGCCCGGATTTCTCCACGCGAGGCACTTGCCATGAAACACATCCTGCAGATGTTGTTGCGAAGGATGCGGTTGCCGCTGATCGCGCTGATACTGGCCTATGCCGTGTCAGTACTCGGGCTGGTCCTCATCCCCGGCGTCGATGACCAGGGCAATCCATGGCGCATGAATTTTTTCCATGCCTTTTATTTTGTCAGCTTCATGGGATCCACCATCGGTTTCGGGGAGATACCCTATCCCTTCACCGACGCCCAGCGTTTGTGGACCATTGTGGCGATGTATACAACGGTCTTTGTCTGGCTGTTTTCAATCGGTACCCTGCTCGCGATTATCCAGGATCCCGCATTCAGGCGACTCCTCAGTTACTCGCTGTTCACAAGACATATCCGCATGATGAATGAACCTTTCTACCTGGTGTGCGGGTACGGGGATACGGGTAGTCTGCTGGTCGGTGAACTCTCCAGCCGGGGTATCCGCACGGTTGTGATCGATATCGACACGGAACGGATCGATATCCTGAAGACCGAGGACCTGCGGGGATATGTACCAGGCCTCTGCGCCGATGCGGCCGAGTCGGATTCACTGGTCGCCGCGGGCCTGACGCATCCCCGTTGCGCCGGCGTGATCGCGCTTACGGACGTCGATCACACCAACCTGACAATCGCCATTACCAGCAAGCTGCTGAATCCGTCCCTGCAGGTCATCTGTCGCTCCGAGAGCCATGATTCAGAGGCCAACATGGCCTCTTTCGGCACCGATTACATCATCAATCCCTTCGACGAATTTGCCGGGCGCTTCGCCATGATGTTCCGCTCCCCCGGCATGCACCTGATCTACGAATGGCTGACCAGCATGCGGGACTCGCCACACAAGGATTTCCAGTCTCCGCCGAGGGGCCGGTGGGTGGTATGCGGCTTTGGTCGATTCGGAAAATCCATCCAGGAACACCTGTCCTATGAAGCGATACAGATGACTTTGATAGAGGCGAATGTGGAGAAGACCAACGCCCCGAACGGCACCATCGAGGGGCGAGGCACAGAGGCGATCACCCTGCGGGAAGCGGGAATCGAGGACGCTGCCGGCATCATTGCCGGCACCGGGGATGATGCCAACAACCTCTCGATCGTGATTACAGCCCGGGACCTGAATCCGGATCTGTTCACGGTGGCCCGGCAAAACAATCGCAGCTACAACGATATCTTTCAGGCGGCAAAGATCAACCACATCATGCAACCGGGAACCATCATCAGCCAGAAGGTTCTGACCGTCATCCTGACACCCATGCTAACTGACTTTCTGCGTCTCGCCCGCCACGAGAATGATGAATGGGCCAATATCCTGATCAGCAGGATGGTGGGTGTACTGCAGGAATATCCGCTGGAGGTCTGGACCCTGAAGGTCAGTACAAAGGCATCACCGGCAATTTCGAGCCTGCTGGCCGAGGGAGAAGAGATCACGATTTCCAACCTGTGCACAGACCCGCGCAACCGGGAAGAATGTCTGGCCTGTATTCCTTTACTGCTTCGTCGTGGCAACACGGAGGAACTGCTACCAACAGAAACGCAGATCCTGCATGTCGGAGACAGTTTTCTGTTCTGTGGTACGCGGGAGGCAGAGAGGCATATGAAGTGGACGGCATGGGACCACAACGCTCTCACTTATATCTGCAAGGGAATAGACCGACCCAGCGGGTATGTCTGGAGCCGGCTATCCAGGCAACGCGGGTGAGGCACTTTCCGGCATGCTGTTTTCCGCCCGGATAATTTTTTGACGCCTGAATACGCTGATTTTCCGTCATCAGTGACAAATTTTTACCATGCCATGATCACGGAAGTCATTCTGTCACGATCGCACCTGACGCGCGACCAGCATCCCGCCCGGCAGATTCCCACCAGCCGAACCACACCCCTTTGACAGGCCTTCCTGATCGATACCCGCACCCGCCTCAGGGGGGCATCCCCACATTGAAGCCTGCCAGATTCATCGATGCCGGTCTTTATTTAAGATCCTGTAAAAATGAATAATTTTTTTATCCCTCGATACCAGAATCCGGCAGCTGCACCTCCCCGGATAGGGACGGGACTGACCGCCAGGAAGATCCAAATGCCGCCATTGAGGCATGCCGGAAATGCCTGATCCAGCATGCATCATCCCGGTCTTTTTTTCCGGCAGACGGGCAAAATCAGTAAACATGGCATGCTTGATGCAGGGGATATGGCCGTACCCACACAAACCGCCAACCCTGAACAGGGTTATCGGGTTACGGAGGCTGTATGATGAAAACGCTTGCACTTCAACTCGTCACTGTCGGACTTGAAAATGGGGAACGCGGGGTATTTGTAGGCTGGCCACTGATCTCGGAGAAAAAGGAGAACACGGACAATAACGTCAATGACATCTGGTTCTCCAATATCCAGGACGTACCGCATGAGATCACCCTGGAACAGTTGATGAAGCTGGTTCGGGAACAGATGTGCGACTGTAACAGCCAGTTGCAATAGCACCGCATCCGGCGCCCGTGAGGGATTCCCCGGCTGGCGCTTCAGGACGGGGTTCGGTCGATCCCGGCGTACATTGGCGCATCGGAGTAAGACGCAAGATGCGCATGGATCGTCCCGCAATATCTGCGCCTTGACAGCCGCAGCTGCTGCCCGTTCACAAGGAATCCGGTCATGATCCGCTGACCTTGCCAGGTCAGCAGGTAGCCCCGTAGAACCACCCGGATCACCCTCCCCGCTTTCCCCGACATTCCGCACACCCGGCTTTCTAAAGTACACTTGTCGCGCGCAATGGACCAATCCGTGTTTCCCGATCAGGACCAGCAAGACCGCTGGTCTCGTAAGCCATTATTTCCTTTAGTATTAATACCTTGCAGCCGATAGCGTGTACCAGTGATGTGTACCCGAATTAAGGCAGCACCATGGACAATAGATACCTGAGGAAAAGACGCCAGACGTGGTAGGTGCGCGTTACGGTACCCCCTTCCCTATGGTCAATCCTTGATAGACAGTATCTCCAGAAGACCACAGGGACCAGAGACATCGTTGAGGCACGCCGCCGACGCTGGCAGATTGTCTCTGAGTTCCAGCGAGTCATCGATGAGGCTCGGAAATTCGACTCAGGACACACGGGAACTGTTGGCAGCATACTGAATCATCTCGCCTTGCTGAAGCAACAACTACGGGCTGGATTGATTACGCAGGATTCTGCCGAAGATGAATGGGACTAGATAATCGAGCATGTTCTCCTTGACATCAAAGACTCGATCACAAAAGAGCAGGCCGCAGCGCATGCTCTGGTGAACCACAAACAATTCACCTACCTTGGTGATGCCATTGACCTGTACCTAAAGGACGGGGCCGAACACC
>JARFQV010000042.1 GCA_029287615.1 Pseudomonadota bacterium
CTGATCTGGGAGCTGCGCGGCAAGTACACCATCCTTATCGTAACCCACAACATGGCCCAGGCACGCCGCGCCAGCGAGGAATGCATCTTCATGCTGATGGGCAAGGTCGTGGAACATACCGCTACCGAAGACATGTTCGTCACCCCCCGGGAAAAGCAAACAGCGGACTACATTGAGGGTCGTTACGGCTAGCAACCCGCAGGATAACGGCTACACGGGACAATAATGCTTCTTGTGTTATCCAGCTTCTTTTCAGTATCTTTCCTCAATGCCCACTATCCTTGTCGTCGATGACGATCCCGCTATTCGCGAGATGCTCAGGCTGGCGCTGACGGGTAGCGGCTACCAAGTTCAGGAAGCGGGTAATGCACTGGATGCCCGGGAAACAATCAACAAGCTGGCACCTGACCTGATCCTGCTGGACTGGATGATGCCCGGACAGTCCGGCTTCGATTTTGCGCGTTCACTGCAGAGAGATCCCACACACAGGCAAATCCCCGTCATCATGCTGACTGCACGGGACCAGGAGGAAGACAAGGTCTCCTCCCTGGAGGCCGGCGCTGATGACTACATAGCAAAACCCTTTTCAGTTTCTGAATTGCTGGCGCGCATCAAGGCCGTACTGCGCCGCACTACCGGGCTTCGTGACGGAGAGGTCCTCGATGCCGGGGGGCTGCGCCTTGATCCATCAAGCCACCGGACCAGCATCAATGGCTCCCCGCTGGAACTACCACCCGTGGAATATCAGTTGCTCCTGTTTTTTATGAATAATCCGGAGCGGGTATACAGCCGTCAGCAACTGATTGAACAGGTCTGGAAGACGAGTCATCTGGAAGAGCGAACCGTTGATGTCCACATCCGTCGCCTGCGCATAGCCCTGGAGCCGTCCGGACACGACCACATGATCCAGACGGTTCGCGGGAGTGGCTACCGGTTTTCCTCGCATGATTGAGCGCGAACACGCATAAATCGGCAAACCGGGTCAGTTCCATGCGGGCTTGAAATCAACATTCCGTATGGTCGTGTTGCATTCCCAGGGAAGCAAACCGGCCTCCTAAAGCCGCCTGTAAATAGTATGATGTTCTCGATGCCCAACCATTGGCGAGAAGAACTCCGGCTTTTCCTGGGAATAGTGCTCATAGCGGGCCTGGCAGGGACCCTGACCGGGCAACTGCTGGTTTGCCTGTTGCTTGGCCTGCTTGTATATCTGGGCTGGCACGTATTTCAACTCGCACGTCTACCGCGTTTACTTGCGCAGAATGACCAGCCGGGACCCAGCCCGGTTGGTCTGTGGAAGGACTTCGTCCGGCAGATCCGTGAACAGCAAGACAGCAGCCACAGCCACAGCCTCGAGCTTTCCTATGAGCTGGACCGCTATCACAATGCAGTCAACACACTGCCTGATGCCGTGGTCATCCTGGATCCGTCCGGTCGGGTCGACTGGTCCAACCCCGCCGCAAAGAACCTTCTGAATATCGACTGGCCGGATTCACGGGGTCGGTTACTGACAGATCTGGCAGCAGACCCGGTACTGGCTGAATACCTGTCCAACGGCAATTTCGCAACGCCACTGACGATTACCTCACCGGCAAACAGGGCAAAAATCCTGTCGACATATATCGCACCGCTGGATCATGACGTTAGCCGACTCATGGTTCTGGCACGAGACATTACCCCCGAGTATTACCTCGATGTGTCACGGCGGGATTTCGTGGCCAATGTATCGCATGAACTGCGCACTCCGCTGACGGTGATATACGGACTTGCTGAACAGTTGAACATGGACCAGACAGATCCTGCGATGTTACAGAGGTCAACGGAGCTGATACTTCAGCAGGCACGTCGCATGAATGAACTGGTGTCCGATCTGCTGACCTTATCGCGGCTGGAAATGCGGCAGGAGTCTGCACCTGACGAGACTGTCGCAATCGCTGAACTCCTGGCGACACTGGTCGAGGAGGCGCACGCACTGAGCGGACCAGCACAACATGTTCTGCACCTGGAAATCCGCTCACCGGAGGGGCTGCGCGGAAACGCACAGGAACTCCATACCGCCTTTTCAAACCTGGTCAGCAACGCCATCAGGCACACCCCGAACCTGTCGGAAGTGACAATAAAATGGCTGGTCGACCATGCCGGCGCCCACCTCAGTGTCACTGACACCGGTGAAGGCATTGCCGCCCGCCACATTCCAAGACTCACCGAGCGGTTGTATCGCGTTGACGCCAGTCACTCGCGGGACACCGGGGGCACGGGCCTGGGACTGTCTATTGTCAAACGCGTCCTCGAGAATCACGAGGCTGAACTGGAAATTATCAGCACCGTAGGCGGGGGCAGCACCTTTACCTGCCACTTCCCGCCCGGTCGGGTTGTTTCCTTATAATATTCAGATAGTTGAGGAAGTTTTTGCGGACTACCGAAGGGCGCTGGTTGAGTGAAGATGAAGCCAGCGTGGCCCTGTCGGGTCAGACCGTTCGCGGCAGTTTTTTGATGACCCGCTTCAGGCCACCGTTATTGACCCGTTTGAGTGCTTTCTTCAGCGAGACCCATTCGCGGTCGCGATCGGCTTCTTCCCATTGCTTGTAAGTCCGGGTAACACGCATTGGAAACACCTTGACGCTACAGGCCCTGCCCAGCTTCCGGCTCTGGTAGGTTCCGAGATGCTTGCTGTGGACGTTGCCCTTGGCGCCTGCATCTTCAAACGCCTCCTTGGCGGCCGAGTGACGCGC
>JARFQV010000122.1 GCA_029287615.1 Pseudomonadota bacterium
GCTGATGGCGGTGGCCAAGCCCAACGCATACATACTCGAGGGCGGACTCAATCTATGGCTCAACATCTATGGTGTGCCCGGTGAGGAAACCGACAACCATGGAAAAGCGAGCCTCGGCAAGCCCGATGGGTCCCTGCGCCACCCGTTCAAGCTGGCCCTGGGCGACCGGCATGCTGCGGCCCAGCCCGACGAGCAACTCGTGCCTCACCGGGAATACACCCCGAGGGTCAGGCTAGTCAAGAAAATCGCCAGGGCCGGTGGCTGTGACTAGCCCGGATTTCTCACCACGATGACGAGCCCTCACTTGATCTTTGAATCCACAAGCCATTTTCCTCAGTCGGAAATACAGCCCGTATTCCGCTTCCTCGGAAAATATCTTGTGAACCCAAATCTCTACGCGATCATCTCGCCCCGCGGTGAGAAATCCGGGCTAGTGCTCGCGATGCCAGATCAATTCTCCGTCCCTGAATACCTGCTTGATCCGGTGCAGCGGGATACTATGCAGCACACCTTCCCGGTCGAACAGTTCGAAGGAGAAATGATCGGCGGGATCGAAGAATATTTCTCGCACCGGTACACGGATGATACCGCTCCTTCGCCGGTCGTGATAACCGATCTCGAAATCATCCTGGCCGAAATCCTGGTCCCACCGTATTCGGTTCAGCAATTCGTGAATAGGCGTCATATTGCAGTTCAATCTGCAAAAGACGACAACCGTCTGGACAGGAACCCGGCTGTCATGCGCCTGCTATTTCTGGTAACAGGTGCCTTCACGGATCCACACCCCGCCCTCTTCGCAGCGCAGCAGTTCATCCCCACTGCATACATAGCTGCCAATGTCATAGGAAACCGCGTTGAAGTAGCAGACGCCCGCCTCCAGCTCGAGATCCAGTGAAAGCTCGTCGTTATCCATGCTGTCGAAAATGGGTGAGTTCTTCAGCTCGGGATCCGGTGCTCCGACCTTTGGTGCATGTTTGGTGGCCTCGGTCATGATGAACGCCTCCTTCCAGGTTGCTGACCTTACATGCCTATTCAAACACCAGAACTGTCCCGCAGGCAATGAGTAGGGTCAAGAACAGGGCAATCAGTTCATCCGGAAATCCGCAGGCGGGGGCAGGGCAGGAATCCGGAGGGGCGGGTGCCGGGAGCGACACCTGAATCCGCGTGTGACTTGTCGGATGAATGCGGTATTATCCGGGGGATCAGGAAGGAGGCCGGTGTAAACTTACTCGGGAATACAGGATATACAAGTGCGTGACATTATCACCGTAACCACTCATCAACGCGAAACACTGATTGATATCACCGAGGAGGTGAAGGAGGTCGTGCGTGCCAGCGGTGTTCGGGATGGCCTCGTCAGCGTGTATGCACAAGGCGCAACCGCCGCGGTTATGATCCAGGAAAACTGGGATGAAAGTGTGCAGACCGATGTGATCAACTTTATGCGCCAGATCATCCCCAGGGGTGTATGGCTGCATGACCGGCAGGATGGAAACGGAGATTCACATCTGAAAGCCGGTCTGGTTGGCCCGTCGGAAACGATGCCGGTAATCGACGGCAAGCCGGGACTGTCGACCTGGCAGAATATATTTCTCTGCGAGTTTGACGGGCCGCGTTCCGAACGTCATATCGTATGCACGGTCCTGAACGACTAGAATCCTGTTTTATGCTGGATGACGAGGAACGGGATAAAAAGATTCGCGAGTGGCAGCGGAAGGCGCGGGTGGCTGCGAGGAAGCGAAAGGCGCGCAATCTCTACGTGATCACCCTGGACCCGGAAGTGCTCTGGGAGAAGGATTTTCGCCAGGAGAATCCAGGCTATATCGAAGGCATGCCCTGCGTGTATGTGGGTATGAGCGTACATGATCCGGGTGATCGCTTTGAACAACACCGGTATGGTTACCGAAGCAGTAAATATCCGCGCAAGTACGGTATCGAGCTGGCCCTGGAACTCATGGAGGGTTTTGACGGGGACGGGCTGGGCGACGAGGAAAGGGAAGCGGCGCTGGCAGACTGGTTGCGCGACCAGGGCTGTGCGGTCTGGCAGAACTGATACCTGCAGGTTTTTTATGCCGGACCAGTAGACGCCGGACCGGCAGGCAAGCAGATGATCGGCGACAACCGCCGGGCGGGCGCATCAGTTCTTCGGGGATATACGGATTGTTGCCGGACCGCTCAGTCCAGTGACGGACCCAGGATAAAGTCCAGTGTCACAAACCCCTTGTCCTCGAGCATGCTCTCGATGTCGTCCCATTCGTAATCCGGGTTATCTTCTTCCACCGCGGCGATGAGTCCGGTCACATGACGGTACGCTTCATGCTCCTCGTAATCATCCGGTATCTGGAGCAGTCGAATATCGTCTTTCTTTCCTGCAGGCAGCAGCATCAGGGTCCTGTTCATCTTTTCTCTTCTCCTCAGTGAAGTTCAGACATCCGGTTGCCGGTACAGTATAGACCGGCAACCGGCAGCAACGCGGCGATCTTCCTGGTCTTAGCAGGCCCTCGTCCGTCTTGCCGGCATTCATTCGGGTGGCAACAGCTCCAGGAATCCGTCGGGGGCGAGACTCGTCGCCAGCATCACTTCATTGATGTCCTGGTGCTCGATCCACGTCGCAGCCTGTTGCTGCACGGGATTGCGCCAGTATGACTCAATCTCGCCACGCAGGGACAGGTATTGCACGAGATCCTGAATCCGGGCACGAAGTCGCAGGTCTCCCGGGTGGGATTCGGCTCCCTGGAGGATGGCCTGCTGCATGCGTTCCAGGGCGTGCAGCCCGATAGAGAGGCCGAGTTCGCGAAACGCCAGTCGGTATCGGGCCGGCTGTCGTAACTCGCCACTGCGTGCGTAGTAGCGCAGACCGGTGAGTGCCGCGTCGAGCAGCCGGTCGAGCAGATGCGCATCCAGCTGTGTACCCTGTTCCGTGAGTTGCCGTACGCGCCAGGCATCGACCAGGAGACCGCCCAGTCCCAGCGGATCGGGAGTGGCCAGATTGCCTTGCCGGTACATCGTGGCGAACCCTTCACCTGTCTCTTCGAGGTCGGGGACGGCGCCAGGCTGCGGGAGTGACTTCAGGGTCGAGTGGATCTGCCAGGTGGTGATGTATCCATCCAGTGGATCATGTTGTCCCATGGAGGGCACCAGCGGGCGCGTCAGGTCGATGCTCATCTTCCAGTACATTCTGCGTGGTTCCCGTCCTGGAGATGGCAGGTAGCTGAAGGCAGTAAACGCACTGTGAGCAAGCTCGCCTGCCCATGCACTGAAACGGGACTGCCGTGTGTTGCGTGCAAGCTGATCGAGGGCATGCATCCATTTCGTGAGATAGTGGAAGTACTGACCGTCCCGGTCCCATTCCAGGCGTTCGTCGTATGAATCGCCAGGCGCGCGCTCCGGCAGCGACTTGCCGATGCGGAGCCCGCCCCGGGTGGGATGCTGCTGCCCGTCGGTCTCGCTGAGTCCGCTGATCCATCCCGTGCGGCTATCGTCATCCCGGTGCCGGCCCAGTGTATGATGGACCTGGTCTACCAGTTGCAGGGCAAGCCTTGTGTAGGTCTCATCACCGGTGGCGCGAGCCAGGCCAAGATAATTGCAGACAGCGAAGGCATCCGTCCACAGGTATCGTTGTGGCGTCTGTCCGGAGGTCAGGCCGGTGCGCTCCGCGAAGCGGCTCATCAGCAAGGCAGCTTCCCGGGTACGCGGATCGGACATGGTCAGGGACTCCGTTTGTGTGCCTGCCGTCGCCATGGCAGGTGGTAACACCATGATCAACAGGAAAAAATATTTGCGCATGGATTCATCAGCCGTCGGGGCATGCTTTATCGGTACTATAACAGCCAGATGATCAGTTGGCAGATATGCGGTTCCGGAACGAGCGACAGATACGCAATCCTCGGCTCCACAGGCATCCATATCGACGGCGTTTTCGAAACAGCATGTATCTTCCTGCTCCTGCCCGGATCAGCGAGCTATGGCATGATACAACCGGTTTCGGACGCTCCACAGCGAGCCTGCCCGTGAGAAGGCCGGCGCCGGAGATGACCGGGATCCAAGGCTACCCATAGCCATGACAGGAATTCTATAGACACGACCATGCCCAGAGAATACATACAGCTTCGTGGCGCCCGCCAGAACAATCTGAAAGACATCGACCTGGATCTGCCGCTGGGTGAACTGATCGTTGTGACCGGGGTGAGTGGTTCGGGCAAGTCATCGCTCGCCTTCGATACCCTCTATGCCGAGGGGCAGCGGCGTTATGTAGAAACATTCTCGCCCTATGCCCGTCAGTTCCTGGATCGAATGGACGCCCCGGCCGTGGACCGGATCAGCGGTATCCCGCCGGCCATCGCCATCGATCAGACCAATCCGGTGCGAACATCACGTTCCACCGTCGGCACCATGACCGAACTCAACGATTACCTCAAGCTCCTGTTTGCCCGCGCGGCGCAGCTCTACTGCCGGGAGTGCGGGGTCAGTGTCCGGCGCGACACGCCGGAGAGTATCCTCGAGATGCTTCTCGAGCGGGCCGCTGAACAGACACCCCGTGCCATGATCACCTTCACCATCGAGGTCCCGGAAAACTTCACCAGCGAAGAGGTGGAAGACCTGCTGGCGCAGCAGGGTTATACGCGTATTCATTCGCGTCGGGGCAGGAAGCTGGAGGTGATCCAGGACCGCTTGCGCCTTTCCCCTGACAGACGGGACCGGATCATCGAGGCACTGGAGGCGGCGCTCGGGCATGGCCACGAACGGGTGGTCGTCCACCTGCTGGGGGAGGAAGGCGTTCTCGCCGCTTCCTGGCGTTTCTCGGGCGATCTGCACTGCGCAGAATGCGATATCCATTATCAGGATGTCACTCCGAATCACTTTTCCTTCAACTCGCCGATCGGTGCCTGCCAGACCTGCCGGGGATTCGGAAGGACACAGGGAATTGACTATGCGCTGGTGGTGCCGGATGACAGCAAGTCTATTTCCGGGGGAGCGGTGAAACCCTGGCAGACCGATAGTTACCGCGAATGCCAGGACGATCTGATGCGTTTTGCCGGCATGCGCGGCGTCCCCGTCGATGTGCCGTGGAAGAGGCTCGGCAGTAAGCGGCAACAATGGGTACTGGAGGGCGAGGGCGACTGGGAGGATGGTGTCTGGTACGGGGTGCGGCGGTTTTTCGACTGGCTGGAGACCAAGTCCTACAAGATGCATATTCGTGTGCTGCTCTCACGCTATCGATCCTATGATGAATGCCCGGACTGCGCCGGTGCGCGACTCAAACCCGATGCGCTCTTGTGGAGACTGGGCAGTGCCGGCAATGCAGAAACCGTCTTGCCGGTGAAGGAGCGGTTCAGGCCGGTCGGAGTGAAGCTGCAGGCAAAGCGATGGGGGGAACTGCCGGGACTCACCATTCACGATGTAATGCGGTTGTCCATCGAGCGCTGCGCGGGCTTCTTCCGGGTGCTGGAGCTGCCCCGACCGCTTGACCAGGCAACCACCCTGTTGCTGGAGGAAATCGGCGCGCGACTGGGATATCTGGTTGAGGTCGGCCTGGGGTATCTGACACTGGATCGCCAGTCGCGAACACTGAGCGGTGGAGAGGTGCAGCGAATCAATCTGACCACCTCCCTGGGTACCTCGCTGGTGAATACCCTGTTTGTGCTCGATGAGCCCAGCATCGGCCTGCACCCGCGTGACATGCAGCGCGTCATCGGCGTGATGCACCGACTGCGCGACGCGGGTAATTCCCTGCTGGTGGTCGAGCACGATCCGCAGATCATGCTCGCGGCCGATCGCATACTGGATATGGGACCCGGTGCGGGCGAACGCGGCGGGGAGCCGGTTTTTTTCGGCACCCCTGCGCAATTGCTGCGTTCCAGGGCTTCACTGACCGCGCAATACCTGAGAAAAATAGGGGACAGTCCCCATCTAGCGCGGGAAAAGGGAACTGTACCCTTTTCTTCTTTCCTGGAAATCCACGGCGCGACGGAACACAACCTCCAGTCGATCGACGTCAGGCTGCCGCTCAACTGCCTGGTATGCATTACCGGTGTCAGCGGCTCCGGTAAATCCACCCTGATTCAGGACGTTCTGTACAACAGCCTGCGCAAGTTGCAGGGCAGGCCGGAAGGAACACCGGGTGCGCACCGGGCTATCCGCGGATTTGAAAGAATCGGCGAGGTTGTCTCCGTTGACCAGGCGCCGATTGGCAAGACTACGCGTTCCAACCCGGCAAGTTATGTCGGTGCATGGAAGGTCATTCGCGAACTCTTTGCCGCGGAGCCCGGGGCCAGGGAACGGGGCTACACCGCCGGCACCTTCAGTTTCAATTCCGGTACCGGGCGTTGCCCGACCTGTGGCGGGAACGGTTACGAACATGTAGAGATGCAGTTTCTGAGCGATGTATACCTGCGCTGTCCGGACTGTGACGGAACGCGTTACCGGCCGGAGATCCTGGAGGTTGGGCTGGACGGCAAATCGGTGGCGGATGTGCTGGATATGACCGTCAGCGAGGCACTTGCCTTCTTTGCGGGGCAGGAGCCGGTGCGCAACGCACTCGAACCCCTGGCTGCCGTGGGCCTGGATTACCTGCGGCTGGGTCAGCCGGTGCCGACCCTCAGCGGTGGCGAGGCGCAGCGTCTGAAGCTCGCGGGACATCTGGCGAAGAAAGCGGGGAGCCGGAAGGCTGGAAAAAAAATGGAAACACAGGGCGGTGGCGCTGGGCGCAGCAAGCTTTTCCTGTTCGACGAGCCGACCACCGGTCTGCATTTCGATGATATCCGCAAGCTGCTGCTGGCCTTCCGGCGTCTGATCCAGGATGGTCACTCGCTGGTCGTCATCGAACACAACCTGGATGTGATCAATACCGCGGACTGGATTATCGATCTGGGGCCCGAAGGGGGCGATGCGGGCGGGCAAATCGTCTGCGAAGGTACGCCGTCCGAGGTGGCCGGGCACGCAGGCAGTCACACGGGCAAGGCGCTGCGCGAGTATCCTGCGCAGCTTGGTTCCATCCGCGGGCAGGCGCGTAAAAAGGCAGGCAGGGAGCGGAAGGCACCGGTACCGGGAGGCGGCAGGAACAGGATCGGTATCCTGCATGCCCGCGAGCACAATCTCAGGAATATCACCGTCGATATCCCGCGCGGCAAGTTCACGGTGATCACGGGCGTGTCTGGTTCCGGGAAAAGCACGGTGGCATTCGATATCCTGTTCAACGAGGGTCAGCGCCGTTACCTGGAGTCACTCAATGCCTATGCGCGCCAGTTCGTGCAGCCTGCCTCGCGCGCCGATGTCGACGCCATCTTCGGCATTCCACCCACCGTGGCCATCGAGCAGCGCACCAGTCGCGGCGGTCGCAAGAGTACCGTGGCGACCCTTACCGGCATCTACCATTTCCTGCGCCTGTTGTTCGTCAAGCTCGGCACACAATATTGTCCGGACTGTGGACTGGCGGTGGAGCCACAGACACCGGAGAGCATTCTCTCGCAACTCAGTCGGGCACATCGCAACAGCGAGATCACACTGCTCGCGCCACTGGTGATCGCGCGCAAGGGTTATTACACCGATCTCGCAAGCTGGGCGTCCAGGAAGGGGTGTGACCGGTTACGCGTCGATGGGAAATACCTGCCCACTGATCACTGGCCGCGCCTGGATCGCTACCAGGAACACGATATCGAGATGCCGGTCGGAAGCGTAGCGGTCAGGCCCAGGAACGAGACCACCCTGCGGATGCTGCTGACGCAAGCGCTCGAATACGGCAACGGCCAGGTGGTGATCGAGGCGCCGGAAGGGGATGCCGCATTTTCCATCCATAGTGCCTGTCCGGGCTGTGCCCGCAGTTTTGAGGAGCCCGATCCACGCCAGTTCTCTTTCAATTCCAGACATGGTTGGTGCCCGGAGTGCTATGGCACCGGTCTGCAGTTATCGGGTTTCGATGAGGAGCAGACCGGTGAGGAGGCCTGGTGGACGGAAAAGTGGGAGGGAGAGGCCCCGCCCTGTCCGGCCTGCGATGGCCGGCGTCTCAATCCGGCGGCGCTGGCCGTGCGTTTCCGGGACCGGTCCATCGCCGCCATTACCGGTCTGACGGTCGAGGCCGCGGGCAGTCTGTTCGACGGCCTCAAACTCCGGGGCCGTGCCGCCGGTATCGCCCGTGATATCCTGCCGGAACTGCAGTCGCGGCTGCAGTTCCTGTCCGATGTCGGGCTTTCCTACCTTACGCTGGATCGCGCGGCACCCACGCTGAGCGGGGGAGAGGCGCAGCGAATCCGTCTTGCCGCCCAGCTTGGATCCAGCCTGCGCGGCGTGTGCTACATCCTCGATGAACCTACCATTGGATTGCATCCGCGCGATAACCGGATGCTGCTGGACACCCTCGGCAAACTGGAGGGTAAGGGCAATACGATCGTGGTGGTGGAGCACGACGAGGACACCATACGCAGGGCGGGTCATGTCATCGACCTCGGCCCCGGCGCCGGCGTCAACGGTGGTGAAGTGGTGGTTGCCGGCAGTGTCCGTGCGTTGATGAAGACGCCTCGTTCGCTGACAGGCCGGCATCTTGCCAACCCGCTGCGGCATCCATTGTGCGAACGCCGTCCGGTCAGGCTGAGCGGACGCGGGCATGATCCCTGCATCGAGGTGCTGGGCGCACGCCTGCACAACCTCAAAAACCTGTCGGTCCGCTTTCCGGTTCACCGGCTGAGTTGTGTCACCGGCGTTTCCGGTTCTGGCAAGAGCACCCTGGTTCGGGATGTCCTGCACGATAACCTGCACAACCGGTTGCAAAGACAGGGCAGACGCAGGCATGCCAGGCCGGAGGCGGCCGGTTGCCGGGAAATCAGGGGTGAACAACATATACGGCGAGTACTCGAGGTGGACCAGACGCCGATCGGCAAGACCCCACGCTCCTGTCCGGCCACCTACGTGGGTGTGTGGGACGACATCCGCAAACTGTTCAGCAACACCACCGAGGCCCGGATACGCGGTTATGGTCCCGGTCGTTTTTCCTTTAACGTAAAGGGCGGGCGCTGTGATGCCTGCGAGGGGCAGGGCGTCAAAAAGATAGAAATGAGTTTTCTGCCGGACGTCAAGGTGCCGTGCGAGATCTGTGCGGGAGAGCGTTTCAATCGGGAAACACTGGATGTGCGGTACAAGGGCAGGAGCATTGGCGAGGTACTCGGGATGAACATGCGCGAGGCAAGCCGGTTTTTCCATGCCCATCCCCGTATCCATCACGCCCTGCAGTTGCTCGACGAGATCGGCCTCGGTTATCTCAGCCTGGGCCAACCCAGCCCCACACTGAGTGGCGGCGAGGCGCAGCGGATCAAGCTGGTCACCGAACTGGCGAAGGCGAAGCCGGCCGCAGATCCGCAATCCGTTCAACCCGGTACTCTCTACATCCTGGATGAACCGACGGTCGGTTTGCACATGGCCGATGTCGAAAAGCTGATCCGGGTGCTGCACCGGCTCATCGAGGCGGGGAATACGGTGATCGTCATCGAACACAACCTCGACGTCATCAGCGAGGCGGACTGGCTCATCGACCTGGGACCGGAGGGAGGCGATGGTGGAGGGAGGATCGTGCTACAGGGGGCGCCCGAGACCTGCATGGGTGAGGCCGGACAATCGCACACCGCCCGACACCTGAAGGAATTCCTGCGGGAAAGGGCAGTGGAGGGCCGGTAGCAGCAGGGTTCGTGCCGGAGCACCCGTAACGGGCATCAATGGCGTCTCGTCGCGATTTGCGCCCGGGTGTATATGCCCGAAACGGGTGCGCCTGAAGGTCGGGCCGCGGGTTCGAATCGGGGGCGAGGACTGGCGCGCAATCCCTCCCTTCTTTCCCGGGGGAGTGAGGCGGATCAAGCCCAACCCACAAATCTGCTTCAAAACCCGTTATATTCCACCCTGCGTACACCGGGGAATCCCGGATATCACCATGGGAAAAACAGTAACAAGCGAGTCAACATGACAGAACGGGCAGAAGAAATCAGGAAGCGGGGTATGGATAACGGTCTGCATCGAACGGAACTGGATCCGGATCCATACCGGCAGTTCGAAAGCTGGTACACGCAGGTCGTCAAATCGGGTGTCCCGGAACCCAATGCCATGTGCCTCGCAACGGTTGACGAAAACGGTCAACCCTGGGTGCGTACCGTATTGATGAAGACCTACGATGAACGGGGCTTTGTCTTCTATACCAATTACGAAAGCCGCAAGGCGGGTCAGATCGGAAAGAATGGACGGGTGGCACTGTCCTTTCCCTGGTTCGCGCTGGGCTGGGAAGTGAAGATCACCGGGGAGGCGGCCAAGGTGTCCTTCACCCAGTCGGTGGAATATTTCGCCTCCCGTCCGCGCGGTAGCCAGATCGGCGCCTGGGCCTCGCCCCAGAGCCAGGTGATTACCTCCCGTTCCCTGCTGGATGCCAAGGTCGCGGAGATGAGACGCAAGCTGCAAAACCACGAAATACCGCTGCCGGCCTTCTGGGGCGGTTACCGGGTGCGGCCATCCAGTATAGAATTCTGGCAGGCACGCTCGAATCGACTCCATGACCGATTCTTCTACAGCCGGGAGGACCCGGAACAGCCCTGGCGCATCGAGCGGCTGGCGCCCTAGCCAACCACCTTCATCGGGGGAGATGTTCATGATCAGCCTGTTACTCAATGGAAGCACGCAGGAGCTGGATGTCGATCCCGACATGCCCCTGCTCTGGGCCATACGTGATATCGTCGGCCTCACTGGCACCAAGTTCGGTTGTGGAATGGCGCAGTGCGGCGCCTGTACCGTGCATCTCGACGGAGAACCGGTGCGCTCCTGCGTGATTCCCGTCTCTGCAGTGCAGGGAAAGTCGGTCACCACTATAGAGGGGCTGGACACGGAGGCCGCAAGGGCCGTGCAGGATGCCTGGGAGCGACTGGATGTGGTGCAGTGCGGTTATTGCCAGTCGGGCCAGATTATGTCGGCCGTGGCATTGCTGAGCCGCAACCCGCAGCCCAACGATGCGCAGATCAACGAGGCCATGAACGGCAATATCTGCCGTTGCGGCACGTATGTGCGCATTCGCGCGGCCATTCGGGAAGCGTCCAGGGCGCTGGGCTGAGGAGGATAACGACATGAGTACACGACACAGCTTGCGCATGACCCGCCGTCGTTTCCTGGTGAATACCGCGACCGTAGGTGCCGGTCTGACGCTCGGTATGTTGCTGCCCGGGTGCGCCCGCGAGGAAGGGCCGGAGGAGGTGATGCCCGAGGCCGGGCCGGGCAAGGCCGGCGGTGAGGTCGTCCGTGATGCCCGTTTCGAGCCGAATGCCTTTATCCGCATCGGAACCGATGACCGGGTCACCGTGATCATCAAGCACCTGGAGATGGGGCAGGGTACCTACACGGGGCTGGCGACACTGGTTGCCGAGGAACTCGATGCGGCCTGGGACCAGGTCGATGTAGAGGGCGCGCCAGCCGACGCCGCGCTCTACAACAACCTGTTCTGGGGCAAGCTGCAGGGGACCGGTGGCAGTACCGCGATCGCCAATTCCTATGAACAGATGCGTAATGCCGGCGCGGCCGCGCGGCACATGCTGGTCATGGCCGCGGCCCGGCAGTGGGGTGTGCGGGATAGCGAGATCGATGTGGTGGACGGTGTGATCAGCCACGTCGCCAGCGGCAGGCAGGCCCGTTTCGGCGAGATGTCCGAGGCGGCAGCCCGGGAAGCGGTACCGGATACGGTGTTCGTGAAGGAGCCGGATGAATTCCGCCTTATCGGCACCCGTCTGCCTCGCAAGGACAGCAAGGCGAAGGTCGATGGCACGGCGGTCTTCACCCAGGATATCAGGCTGCCCGGCATGCTGACCGCGCTGGTCGCCCACCCACCCCGCTTTGGCGCCCGCCTGAAGTCCTTCGATGCCGGTAAGGCCATGATCGTCCCCGGTGTGGAGGAGGTGGTCGAGATTCCCACCGGGGTGGCGGTGCTGGCCACTGATTTCTGGGCCGCAAAAAAGGGCCGTGATGCCCTGCACCTGGAGTGGGACGAGACAGATGCCTTCGCGCTCGGCTCCACCGAGATCCTGGCGCAATACCGCGAACTTGCGCAGGCGCCGGGCAGTCCCGCGCGCAGCGAGGGTGATGCCGGGCAGGCGCTGCAGGGCGCGGACCGGAAGCTCGAGACTGCGGTTGCGTTTCCCTACCTTGCGCATGCCGCACTCGAGCCCATGAACTGCGTTATTCAGAAAACCGGCAAGGGCGTGGAGGTCTGGAACGGCGAACAATACCAGACGCCGGACCAGGCCGCGGTTGCCGGCGTATTCGGCCTCGAGCCCGAACAGGTCCGGATCAATATGCTCTATGCGGGCGGATCCTTCGGCCGCCGCGCCAATCCCGACTCGGACTACCTGGTGGAGACCGCACATATCGTCAAGGCCATCGGTGGCAGGGCACCCGTCAAGATGGTGTGGACGCGCGAGGACGACATGCGTGCAGGCTACTACCGGCCCCTGTATTTTCACACCCTGAAGGCAGGGCTCGATGCAGAGGGCAACCCGGTTGCCTGGCAGCACCGGATCGTCGGGCAGTCGATTGCGGCCGATACAGCCTTCGAGGGTGCGCTCATCAAGGACGGTGTCGATATCACCTCGGTCGAGGGCGCATCCAATCTGCCCTACGCCATTCCCGATATCAGCGTGGATCTGCACTCGCCCGTCCACCCGGTACCCGTCCAATGGTGGCGCTCGGTCGGTTCCACGCACACGGCCTTCGCCGTGGAGACCTTCATCGACCAGCTGGCGGCTGCGGCGGGCAGGGACCCGGTCGAGTTCCGCCGCCCCCTGCTCAGGGATCACCCGCGTCATCTCGGGGTGATGGAACTGGTCGCGGAGAAGGCCGGCTGGGGCGGTTCGCTGCCGGAAGGGCGCGGACGCGGAATCGCGGTGCACGAGTCCTTCAACAGTTTCGTCGCGCAGGTCGCCGAGGTCACGGTGAGCGGGGATGGTGGTTTTTCCGTTGATCGGGTGGTGATCGCGGTGGATTGCGGTGTGGCCGTCAACCCGGACATCGTCAGGGCGCAGATGGAGGGCGGGATGGCATTCGGACTGTCTGCTGCCCTGGAGAGCGAGCTGAGCTTCAGTGAAGGCCGACCGGTGCAATCCAACTATCACGACTACCGGGTCCTGCGCATCGGTCAGATGCCCGAGGTGGAGGTGCATATCGTGCCTTCCGCGCAACCGCCAACCGGCGTGGGAGAACCGGCAACGCCGGTGATCGCCCCGGCGGTCGCCAATGCGCTCTCGGCGGTTACCGGTCAGCGCTTCAGCAGCCTGCCGCTGAAGCTGAATGCCTGATGCCGGTCCACGGCACGGACCGGGAGATACTGGAAACCGCCGTCGGCTGGCTGGCCGGGGGACATACCATTGCACTGGTAACGGTAGCGAGAACCTGGGGCTCGTCTCCCCGACCTCCCGGTTCCCTGATGGTGATGCGCGGGGACGGCGTCTTCTGCGGTTCGGTATCGGGCGGCTGTGTGGAGGAAGACCTGGTCCAGCGCTACCGGGAGCATCAGCTGGGCGGCCCGTTCCCGACCCTTGTCGATTACGGCATCAACCGCGAGGAGGCCACGCGCCTGGGTCTACCCTGTGGCGGCCGGCTGGAACTGCTGGTCGAACAACCCGACAGCGCGGCACCGCTGGAACTGTTGCTGGGCAAGATCCAGTCGGGCGAACTCGTTGCGCGTCGCGTGTGCCTCAATACCGGCGAGTTCAGCCTGCACGCGGCGAAGGCCAGCGATGAATTCGCCTACGGCGATGATTCACTGTCCCGGGTTTTCGGCATGGGCTGGCGGTTGCTGATCATCGGTGACGGTCATACAGGCCGGTATCTGGCAAGGATTGCGCTGATGCTGGATTACCAGGTCATCATTTGCGATCCGCGGGACGAATATGAACCGGATCAGGACAACAAGGCGTGCGAGCGGGTCTACCTCATGCCCGACGAGGCCGTGCAGGCCTATGCCGATCATTCCCGCTGCGTGGTCCTTGCCCTGACTCATGATCCCAAACTCGACGACATGGCCATCCTGGAGGCGCTTGAGTCCCCGGCCTTCTATGTCGGGGCGATCGGTTCCCGAACAAACAGTGAATCACGACGCAAACGCCTGGTATCAATGGGGCTGGACGACCGACATATAGAACGCCTGCACGCCCCCGTCGGCCTGCCGATCGGCAGTTATACCCCGCCCGAGATCGCCCTCTCCATCATGGCCGAGATCACCGCCCTGCGAAACCGGGCGGAGCAGGCGGCGCGGAGTGCTGCGAGCGCTGCATGAAGTGAAAAGGGGACAGATTTATTATTCAAACCCCAGTCGCGAATTTAGCTAATGCGTCTCCGATCCCATCGAGTTATCAAGGTAAAACGAGTTCCGGTTGCGGGGGAGGTGGTGTCGGTGCGTTCTGGTGGACGATCAGTCGCCAGCCGCTATTGTCCTTCCGGTATATGTTGGTTCCGTAGAATGGAGGCGGCGGTGGTGTGTCGGACGGTGTTGACTGGACCGTTTCCTCTATCTGGTGGATGGCTATGTCATCCGTTTCAATCCAGCTGAGGTGTTTGATTGACACGGATATACCGTGACCCTGGGATAGCATATGGGTGAATACATCCGTCACGCCCTGGCGGCCCTGGATCATCGGATGCATGGGTAACAAGCAACAGATGTCATCGGATTCGGCCCAAACGGAAAGTAGTTCACTCAGGTTGCCTTCATCCAGTGCGTCGTAAAAAGCATCTTCGGCTTCCTGGGGGGTAGTGTATGTCTGGGTCATTGTGTCTGTCCGGCTTGATCATTCACTGCATGGTTGCATAATGCACCTGCTGGATTCAAGCTTCTGGTTGCAGAACGTTTCCGGACCTGTTTTATCCCGCTTCATTGTGCCTTGAGATTGCCAGCCGGCTATCCTTGTCATGGCCAGGATTTGAAGAAGTTTCTGATATACATGGTAGATGAGCATCAAAGAGAAATGGAACAAACGTTACAGAGGCGTGGCAGGCGAGCAACACGCTTCGCGGGTCTTGCGGGAAAATCTGCATTTATTACCGGCTAGCGGTCGAGCGTTGGACCTGGCCTGTGGATTGGGGGGCAATGCCATCCTGCTGGCGCAACAGGGTTTGAGTGTAAGTGCCTGGGATATCGCTGATGTTCCCATTGCAGCATTGAAAGACGTTGCGCTAAAGAGGCGCTTGTCCATACAGGTTGAGGTTCGGGATGTTACGGCGAATCCGCCCGTGCCGGAATCGTTTGATGTCATTGTCGTGAGTCATTTTCTGGATCGTGACATTATTCCCGCTTTGATAGAGGCCGTTAAACCTGATGGCCTGATTTATTATCAAACCTTTACCCGCCAGCGTGTATCCGATCGGGGTCCGCAGCGTGCGGAATTCAGATTGGCCCAACAGGAATTGCTGCAGCTTTTTTCCGGATTGCAGGTCCTGTTTTATCGCGAGGAAGGATGTACTGGCGACCTGAAGAAAGGCTTACGGGATGAGGCGATGTTTGTCGGGATGAATGGTGTCAGGAACCATTTTGCAGTTAATGGTTCCTGACACCTTTACGGATTTTGATCCGGTTGTGGCATGGTATCACCGACCAGAGTGTGGCCGCTGATCTGCGTGATTACCGGTCTCCCGTTTTCCAGGGTATACACGGCATATTCACGGAATTTGCTGACCATTCGTTTGCCGTCAAGGGAAAGGGTTTCGGTTATGGTTGAGTACGATTGCCCACTCTGGCGGTCGGGCATGATGTGAATCACGGTATTATCGCGCTGATAGCGGTACTCCTCCAGGCTGGGCCAGCTCTCGTCTATAAGCTCGAGATATTGTTTCTTGTCGATACGCACCTTTGCTAACCATTTATCATGGGGAAACTCGATTATCTTCACGAAGGAATCACTCAGATACTCCCCGATACCGGCCGCGTTTCGGTCCTTTGCTGCCGCATCTGTCCAGTCGATAACCTGCTGGATGTGTCTGGTTGTGATATCGTCATCCGCCTGAGCCTGGAGTGACAGCAAGATTGCGAGCATTGTGCCGGTTAACAGTCTGGTCACGTCATTTGATCCTGTGTAGCACAATCCGCACTGATGACGTTTTCCCTGGCACCAGGAATGCGGTTGTGGGGCCTGCATCCTATTACACTATTAGCGACCATACCGAATCTGTCTAAAGCGAAGGTTGCTACCGAACCTGTGGTCCGGATTTCAACAGCAGTGAATTCCGGTACAATCATTGGATGCGGATTTATGTGAGGTGCGTACATCAATTGCAATAAACCCCGGGAATAATAAATCTACCCTTCTTTTGGCGTAGCCCGGAATCTGTCCTTTCTGTTTTAATTGGGACAATACGTCGCGGGCCGGATCTCGGAGACGACAAAAGTGCTGATACCGCTTATCATTTTTTTCGGAGGCAGGTATGCTGGACACGTTGGCAAGAATTGGCAAAAGCGGTTTCTACTGGCTGGCATTGGCCTTGATCGGACTCACATCCGAAGCGGTTGGACTGTTTTATCAGCATGTACTCGAGGAAGATCCCTGCGTGCTGTGCATCCATGTGCGCCTGTGGGTGATGGCCCTGATCATTGTCGCACTTCTCATGCTATTGCTGCGACGGCTGAGATTCATACTCGTGGCAGGTCATCTGCTGACGGTTGTGATTGCGGCGGGGCTGCTGGAGCGCTCCTATCAGTTGCTGGGTACGGAACGCCGTTTTGTGGTCGGGGACTGTGGGTTTGACCTGGGCCTGCCGGCCTGGTTCACCCCTGACGAGTGGTTTCCGGCGCTCTTCCAGGTAGAGACCTCCTGTGGCTACACGCCGGAATTGTTGTTTGGCATAACCATGGCAGAGGCCCTGATTGTGGCGTCTGCCGTTTTTTTGCTGATCAGTATTGCCCTGTCTGTGGCTGCCATTGCGCGGCTTCGTGAATCATACAAAAAATGAATCTGTCCCCTTTTGCACTAACACCAGCAACCAATGTGCGCTGACAGCAGTTCTCCCAAGACCCGATCTGAGCCCTTGCAAGCGGTGTTCGACTATCACCGGGCGACCAAGCACCACTTCGGGGCCTTCGCCAACGGGCCGGGTATGCTGGACTGGGCGACCCAGCCGGATTCGTTCCGCCGCTATGCGGGGGCGCGACTGATCCGGCTGGAAACGGTCACACCGACCGACGATCCGGGTTTTGATGCGATCTTCACACCGGGGCATATGCCGGCTGCTGCGCCGCTGAATCTGCGCACGATTTCGCAACTGTTCTATGACAGCCTGGCGCTGTCCGCCTGGAAGCGCATCGGCGCGACCCGCTGGGCGTTGCGCGTCAATGCCTCCAGCGGCAACCTCCATCCGACAGAGGGCTATCTGGTGTGCGGGCCGGTCGAGGGACTGTGTGAGCAACCCATGGTCTGCCACTATGCGGCGCAGGAACACGGTCTGGAAGTGCGCGCCGAGTTTGATCGCTCGCGTTGGAATACCTTGTGCAGCGGCTTTCCCGCGCACACGTTCTTCATCGGGCTGACCTCCATTCACTGGCGTGAGGCCTGGAAGTATGGTCAGCGGGCGTACCGTTATTGCATGCACGATGCGGGGCACGCGCTTGGTGCGTTCAGCATCGCGGCAGCGGCTCTGGGCTGGCAGACGCGCCTGCTCGATGCACCCGGCACCGATGAGTTGGCACGACTGCTGGGCACAATACAAGCGCACACGAGTGAGCGGGAAGAGCCGGATATGCTGATTGCCTGCGTGCCGGCCTCATCGGCGGAACCGTTGCCGGAGTTGTCTGCCGCTGTGCTGCAATCCTTCGAATCGCTCAGCTGGCAGGGGCGTCCCAACCAGTTGAGCCCGGCGCATGTGGACTGGGGCATGGATGTCATTGCGGCCCTGGTACGAAAGCCGCACGGGGTGTGTGCGTACGAACCGTTTGCAGATGCGCCGCAGTCCTGGTCGCCGCCGCCGTGTGCGGTTTCGCTGCGGCGAATGATTCGCCAGCGGCGCAGTGCCGTGGCGATGGACGGCCAGACGCGTCTCTCACGTGCGGATTTCTACCGCATGCTGGACCGGACGCTGGCCGTGCCCGGCGCGGTGCCGTTCAACACGTTGCCGTGGAAGTCCCAGCTGCACCTGGCCCTGCTGGTTCACCGGGTGGACGATCTTTCCCCGGGACTCTACCTGCTGCTGCGCGACCCGGTGCAGAAGGCGGTGCTGGAGCAGGCGCTCACCCAGGCGGATCCGTGGCAAAAGCCGCCGGGCTGTCCGGAATCGTTGCCACTGTATTGCCTGATGGAACGGGATATTCGCGCCGCGGCCCGGGAGATTTCCTGTCAACAGGACATTGCCAGTGACGGCTGTTTCAGCCTGGCGATGCTGGCCGGGTTCAGTGGCCCGCTGGAACGCTACGGCCCGTGGTTTTATCCGCGCCTGTACTGGGAGGCCGGCATGATCGGCCAGCTGCTGTATCTCGAGGCCGAGGCAGCCGGTATTCGCAGCACAGGGATCGGGTGTTTTTTTGATGACCCTATGCATGAGGCGCTTGGGCTGACAGACTGGAGCTTTCAGGATATTTATCACTTCACGGTGGGCGGGGCGGTGGAGGATATGCGGTTGACTACATCAGCGGTGTAAGGGGACAGATTTATTTCTCTCTGGTCTAATCGTCTTGCCAGTGCTGGCCTGGTGGGCCAGCGAGGAACAATCATTTTATGGAAATGAATAGGCATCCAGATGAACAGACATAACCAGAGGCAGGCTGATACGGTCGTTGTTCTTGACTTCGAGACCACCGGTCTTTCCCCTGACCACGGAGACCGTACCATCGAAGTCGGAGCGGTTCTCATTGAGAAAGGCAGGATCACTGACCGCTTCCAGCAGCTGATGAATCCCGGCAGGCGGATAAACCCGTTTATCGAGGATTATACCGGTATCACCAATGACATGTTGCGTGATGCCCCGCCATGCAGGGAGGTTATGGGTGAATTCAGGGGAGTCATAGAGGATTTTGATCTGGTTGCCCATAACGCCTCGTTTGACCGGCGTTTCCTTGATGCCGAGTTGAATCGGCTACGGTGCGGATATTCGGGTGCTTTTGCCTGTTCCCTGCTCGTGTCCCGGCGTGTCTATCCCGATGCACCCAGCCACAAGCTTGGGACCCTGGTGGAGTACAAGTCAATTCCATCAAGGGGCGTCTTTCACCGTGCGCTTGCAGATGCGGAGATGACGGGCCACCTCTGGCTGCGTATGCTGGATGACATCAGCGAAAGATCTGGTTTGGAAGACATTCCCTTTTCACTCATGCAGGGATTGTCGAAAGTGCCAAAGGCATCAACTACGGATTACCTGGAGCGATGGCGTGCGGGTGAGTATGTGTAGTATTGTTAAATAAATCTGTCCTTTTTTTAAAACAGGCGCTGCCTGTCATAGACGCTAACGGAGAGACTGTATGTTTGAACCAATCCAAATACCTTTTGGCTGTGTGATGATGTTCAATGTGGTTGACCTGAAAGAGGGTGTCACTGTAGAGGACGTCGAACTGGTGCTGGGCGAGATGTGCAATGTAGTGAAAAACACCTATGGTGATGACAGGGGAGGATTCATCGCAGGTCAGGTCTACAAGTATTCCGGCTTTGTATCCGCCGAGGGTTCGGTCGGCGATGCGCCGGAGGGCAATGAGACTGCCGCCAAGATCAAGCAGGGAGAGATTGCCATCGTGACCTTCTGGCAGTCGTTTGAACAGCATGAAAAATCCCACGCCGACAAGATTTTCAATGAGAAATTCAAGGCGCTGGTGGAATTCTGTGACGAAACCTATGAATTGGGGTATCAGATGCTCTGGCAGGGTGTACCGGATTAGCAAGAAAGGGGACAGATTTATTATTCCGGTTCCTTGCCAGGCAGGTGCTGAAATACCAGTAATAAAATGGATTATACGACTGGTTAAAGGATTAGGGGGTATATCCTGCGGGCTCAGGAAATCTCCGCTGTTTGGTTCTGTTGCACTTCTGAAGGAGACTTCGCCCCGGGTACAAAAACTGCCCCAGGTGTGGATCACGGCAGGCCGCCTTTTATGCCCGGCACGGGTTCTCCCCGCGTAAAGACTTCCGCATTGATTGTATGTATCAATGATCAGCGCACTCGTTATCCAGTCACAGCGCTCACCGCTGCCCTATCCCTGGATAGAACGTTGTCTCGATACCGTTCGTGACTGGTGCGCGTTGCATGCGTATGAATATCGATTTATGGGGGATGAGCTGTTTGACTGCGTGCCCGGACCGATCCTGGATAAAACGCAACAGCAACGTGTGATCGCAAGTGACCTGGCGCGATTGCAGGTGCTTCAGGATGCCTTGCATAGCGGGTATGAAACCGTTATCTGGATGGATTCGGATTTTCTGATTTTCAATCCGTCGGCATTTTTGGCTCCCGATATGCAATTTGCAGTGGGACGCGAGGTCTGGGTGCAGCAGGACAGGCAGGGAAAACTGAAGTGTTATAACAAGATTCACAATGCGTTCCTGATGTTTCAGAAGGGTAACAACTTTCTGGATTTCTATGCGGACACTGCGAAACGTTTGTTGCTCCAGAACCGGGGGACGATGCCTCCGCAATTTGTCGGACCCAAATTATTGACGGCCTTGCACAATGTCGCCAATCTGCCCGTACTGGAGACCGCTGGTATGCTAAGCCCGATGGTGGTTCGGGATATCCTTGCCGGTGAAGGGCCTGCCCTGGATCTGTTTCATAAAAACTCGCCACAGCCCATCGCAGCAGCAAATCTCTGTGTCTCAAGCTGTAATAAAAACGAAGTCTCAGGGAAGGAGATGGAATCACTCATCGACATGCTGCTACTCGGGATTCCCCTCGGAGGAGCAGGAAGACCGCGCTGAGATAAGGATGAAGCCAATTACTCGATGCTCCCACAGGCGGGATTATCTATATCACTTTCGTACCTTTAACTGCTTACAGTAATAAGTCATCTTCTATACGATGGAAGATACCGGCCGCAGCAGCAAGAGAGTCCGATGTGAGTGCTGGTACGCCATAGACTTCAGTGCTAACAGAATAATCCATTTGGATTTTTTTCAGTAAGAGATCAAAGTCCCCATCGCCGGATAGCAGTACGATAGTATCCACATCTTTTGCTGCTTCCATGACGTCAATGGTAATGCCAACGTCCCAGTCTCCTTTGGCAGAACCATCAATGCGCTGTATGAAGGGCTTGAGTTTTACCGTGAAGCCAATTTTCCTGAGAGCATTCTGGAATTTGAGTTGTTTCTCGTCGCCACGATGAATCGCATAAGCGTTCGCAGAAATAATCTCTCCTTCAGAACTTATCCGTTGCCAGAGTTTTCGGTAATCGAACTGGCGACCATATGCCTGTCGAGTGGTGTAATAAATGTTTTGCACATCGGCAAAAACAGCAATCATTTTCACAATGGCGCCTGCTCGTGTACAGTCCTGACCTGTAACAAGGATAACACCACATTCCTGGTCGAGGACCGGTTTCGCACCATAATTTCCAGCAAAACAGAGTATTTCGTATTGATGGGGGAATCGACGTTAGTCAGGATCTGGCAGTGTGGTGGAGGGACGCTCGAGTTGGGCGTAAATGGCGCGACAGGCTCGAATCGCTGCAAGGTGCCGTTTATGACCGTTTTTTGTGTGCTTCCACAGTAAGAAATATGCGTTTGGTTGGGAGAAATCTACAGGTGATCCGGGAAGAACAACATCCAGTCGAATCAGGAAATGTGGGTAATAAGGTGTGTCGTCCCGTTTTCTTTTTCGACATTCTTTATACTTTGCGAACTGCTTATCGTGGATTGAGCGATTTATGACTCCCTGGATTTTGCTTGACAGCACACCGGTGCCCGGCAAGGGCGGTGAACTGCGTCTGTACCAGCGGGGTGATGAATTCTCGATCAAAATCGCGGGTTGCGGCGAGTTGATGAACAGTCGCGTCCATGGTTCCGAAGATGCGCTGGCTGAGCATACCTGTGCCAGACTGGCGGATTGCGAAAGGCCGCGACTGCTGATCGGTGGCTTGGGTATGGGATTCACCCTGGCCGCTGCACTTCGACAGGTCGGACGACAGGCACAGGTGGTTGTGGCTGAATTGGTGCCGGCAGTGGTGGCGTGGAACAGGGGTGGGCTAGGGGGGGCTGCCGGCCATCCGCTCCAGGATCCGCGAGTGACTGTGCGGGAAGGGGATGTGGCGCGTATTCTAATGGCGGAGCAGCGGGCTTATGATGCTATCTTGCTGGACGTGGATAACGGTCCCGAGGGACTCACTCGCAAGGAGAACGATTGGCTCTACAGTATGGACGGATTGAATGCGGCATACACAGCGCTTTTCCCCCGGGGCGTGTTGGCCGTGTGGTCGGCCGGCCCGGATCAGGCTTTTATCCAACGGCTGCGAAAAACAGGATTCGAGGTGGAAGAGGTGCGTGTGCGGGCACGTGGATCCAAGGGCGCGCGACATATCATATGGTTCGCAAGAAGCGGGGTTTAGTCTATGCAGGGTCACCGGCATTTTCCCGGACCTTCCCGAGTTCTCCCCTGTGGTCAGCCCGTTCGTTGCTCGACCGTATGGTTTCCGTCCGGATGAACCGGACCAGCATGGCAGTGGGATGTGTCCGATCTCTGCGTGAATCAGCCTGTCGTTGCCATGAGCGGGTGTTCAGGCTCGCAGGCCCGAAGCGGATATGCGAGAATGCGCGACTCGCGTGATTCGTCTCCTCTGCTATACGTGAATTTCTTACCGGTTACTGGTACGAGTCACCCGGCGTCTGGTCCGCAGTTCACAGCTCCGCGTCTTCGTTTAACCCTATGATTATGGAAGAACTCTATTGATTACAACCGCAAACATCACCATGCAGTACGGGCCCAGGCCGCTGTTCGAGAATATCTCGGTCAAATTCGGCAGTGGTAATCGTTACGGCCTGATCGGCGCTAACGGTTGCGGAAAATCCACCCTGATGAAAATTCTGGGCGGCGATCTGGAACCAACCTCGGGCAATATCAGCATCGATTCCAATGAGCGCGTCGGCAAGCTGCGACAGGATCAGTTCGCCTTCGAGAGCCACACGGTGCTCGATACGGTCATCATGGGCCATGCAGAACTCTGGCAGGTGATGCAGGAACGCGACCGGATCTATGCGCTGCCGGAGATGAGTGAGGAAGAGGGTATGCAGGTCGCCGATCTGGAGGTCCGTTTCGCAGAACTGGATGGCTATACCGCTGAGGTGCGTGCCGGCGAACTGCTGATGGGTCTGGACATCCCGCTGGAACAGCACACAGGTCCAATGAGTGCGGTGGCGCCCGGCTGGAAGCTGCGAGTACTGCTGGCACAGGCACTGTTTGCCGACCCGGACATCATGTTGCTAGACGAGCCCACCAATAACCTGGACATAAATACCATACGCTGGCTGGAAAGTGTGCTCAATGCACGGAACAGCACCATGGTGATTATCTCCCACGACCGACACTTTCTGAACAGCGTATGTACACACATGGCGGATCTGGATTATGGCGAATTGCGCATCTATCACGGCAATTACGATGACTATATGATTGCCTCGACCCAGGCACGTGAACGCCTGTATGCCGACAATGCCAGGAAAAAGGCACAGATCGCCGATCTGCAGTCTTTCGTCAGCCGTTTCTCCGCGAACGCCTCCAAGGCCAGGCAGGCGACCTCCCGCGCCAAACAGATCGAGAAGATCAAGCTTGACGAGATCAAGCCGTCCAGTCGCGTGAATCCTTTCATCCGCTTCGATCAAACCAGAAAGCTCTACCGCCTGGCACTGGAAGTGGACGGTCTGGTCAATGGGTACGGAGAGACGCCGCTGTTCAGCAATCTCGAACTGATGATCGAGGTCGGTGAACGCGTCGCCGTGATCGGTCCGAACGGCATCGGAAAGAGCACGTTGCTGCGTACCCTGATCGGCGAAATGTCGCCCGATAAAGGGATCATTAAATGGTCCGAAAATGCCGACATAGGTTATTACGCCCAGGATCATGCCGCCGAATTCGAGGGCGACATGCCACTGTTCGACTGGATGAGCCAGTGGAAACAAGCCGGCGATGACGAGCAGGCGGTTCGCGGAAGCCTCGGCCGGATGTTGTTTTCCTCAGCCGAAATCAGTAAATCTGTCAGGGTGTTGTCCGGCGGCGAGCAGGGGCGAATGCTGTTTGGCAAGCTCATGCTGCAGCGGCCGAACATCCTGGTCATGGACGAACCAACCAATCACCTCGATATGGAATCCATTGAGTCGCTCAATATCGCCCTGGAGAACTATCCAGGTACGCTGATCTTCGTGAGTCACGATCGCGAGTTTGTATCTTCGCTGGCGACACGCATCATTGAACTGACACCGAACGGTGTCGTCGATTTCAATGGCAGCTACGATGATTACCTGCACAGCCAGGGTGTTGAGGTGGTGGACAGGACCGGCACCTGAGGAGAAAAGGGCACAGATTTGTTTTTTCTGGAATGCCCTTATCGATATCCTGCTGGAAAGGGGACAGATATAATTTCCACGGTTCTGCCACGTCCAGGTGATTCCGACCGCGGGTCTATCCTGTCCTCGATTGCAGATGCGAAATGTTTTGTTTGATACCAGACAATGTTACTGTGAGTGTCATTCGTGTATTGCCGAAAACAAATCTGCCTCCAATCCTCACATCGGCAGTATCAGCGGCTGTGAACCGGGCGCGAAGGTGCTTATGCAGGTGATAGGGCCTGTACAAGGTGGATCATGCGTTACGAGAACGAGGCATAGCCGGGGCTGACTTCCCGGAATACATCAGTTCCTTTTTTTATGGCCAGGTACTCGAAAAAACAGCAGTCCCCGGAAGCGAACCGGGACGAAGCCATGCGGATTGCACGAGGAACGCAACGTCCCGGTCAGACAAAGGAACAGACAAAATTAATCGCGCAGGGGATTCAAAAGGGTATCGAGCAATACAGGAAGAAACAGAACGCCAGGACCAGGGAACTGGACAGGAAGCTCAAGAAGGTCAATCAGCAGCTCTCGTCACCCGAGGCGCCCGAGATCGAGGTTCAGGAGAGGCAGGTTTATCGGCAACACTGGTTACCATGGGTATTACTCATACTCAGTTGGCTGGCTATGGCAGCCTTGTGGTTTTTCTATTGATAGAGGAGTCGGGTCAGCTCTATCTCCGGGATGGTATAGTCTTCGAATCTCGTCACAGAAAAAATCCGGGATTATTCAGTCTGGTTCCTTGATCACCCGAGAGAGCAGGCAAGGATGGATCGTGATTATCCGGGCAGGACATTCATTGGTATAGATGGTTGCAGGGCCGGATGGTTTTGCGTCGTTTTGCGTGAGGATGGTGACTGGTGTTGTCACGTTGTGCCGGATGCGAGTGGTGTGGGTGAGTTGTGCGGTGGTGCTGATACCGTCCTGATCGATATCCCTATCGGGCTGGTTGAGTCGGGTGATAGCGGGCGTCTGTGCGACCGGGAGGCTCGCCGGCTGCTGGGGCGAGGCCGATCGTCGAGCGTGTTTTCCGCGCCCGCGCGCCGTACTCTTTCCGCGGTCAGTTATCCGCATGCGCTGGCGCTGAACCGGCAGGCGACCGGTCGCGGACTGAGTATACAGGCCGGGGGAATACTGCCGAAGATACGCGATATCGATCGGCTTTTGTCTGACGACAGATCACTGCGGGGCGTGCTGCGCGAGTCACACCCTGAGCTCTGTTTCTGGTCGCTGAATGGCAGGCAGGCGATGCGGTTCCGGAAGAAGGAACGGGAGGGGCAGCAGGAGCGGCTGGCGGTTCTGGGGACGTTCTTTCCGCAAAGCCATGAGCTCTTCGACCTGGTGTGCGCTGAGTTTCAACGGAACCGGGTTGCACGCGACGACATCATCGATGCCATGGCATGTGCAGTAACGGCCAGATGTGGTCATGGCAGGTACCGGACCGTACCGAACAGGCCACCAAGTGACGCACGGGGACTGCCAATGGAGATTGTCTTCTGCGAGGAACAAGGGGCACAAGCAGACTGACCCCGGTCCTTTCAATCATGATCCCTTTTCCCTGACGATAAACAGAGGTTGCCATGAAAAAGCTTAAAAATGAAAAGGAGCTGGTCAAAGCAGCAATCGTAGAGGGTGTGAAGTATGCCGAGGAGCGGGGTGCTGCGGTGTTCGAATCCACAGATTCCGTAAACGACAAGATACTGTATATCTACCGGCTACTGGTGCATGACAATAAAATCCAGGCCCTGCCGGAGGACCAGGTTTCCCAGCAGAGCATGCGGCACAAGCTCGCAATCTGGTACGCAAGGCAATTACCCAAGGGGCACCCGCTTTTGTGAGACCTGCAGCCGGTTGGAAGATGCCGGGATCAGTGTGCAAGCGGATGGCTGATATCCTTTTCCCTGAATGAATGCTGGTTGTATTTCCCGACAGGTGATCCTTCTGATGGACCGGGTCGTGAATTCCGGCAGAAATGGCAGAGTGATGGAGTTGCCTGATAAAACAGCTCATAACAGATTCATGAATCGGCAATCAACCACCCGTGTTATGGTATATGAAATACGTTCTGCCGGTCCTGTGCCCGAGGTACGCTGATTGCTGATCCTGCAAAGCCTGTCCGGATTGTTCGTCTTCCTGGGTATCGCGGTGTTGTTCAGCGAGGACCGGGGACGCATACCCTGGCGTACGGTACTGATCGGGCTCGGTCTGCAACTGGCGCTCGCGGTGCTGCTGCTCAAGCTGCCGTTGTCGCGCACGGTGTTCGACGCGCTCAACAAGGTGGTCCTGGTGCTCAATCAGGCGACGGCGGAGGGTACATCTTTTGTGTTCGGCTACCTGGGAGGTGCGGAGTTTCCCGCAGATGTCTCGGATCCGGCCAGGACCTTCATTCTGGCCTTCCAGGCGTTGCCGCTGGTGATCGTTGTCAGTGCCTTGTCCGCGCTCCTGTTTTACTGGCGTGTGCTACCCTGGCTGGTAAAGCAGCTTGCGCATCTGCTTGCCCGGTCGATGGGAATCGGCGGGGCGCTGGGGCTGGGTGCAGCCCTGAATATCTTTGTGGGCATGATCGAGGCGCCGCTGCTCATCCGTCCGTATCTGGCACGGCTTGGCCGGGCCGAGCTCTTTGCGCTGATGGCCACCGGCATGGCGACCGTCGCCGGTACCATGATGGTCCTCTACGCGAGCATTCTGACCGATCTGCGCCCGGATGCGCTGGGGCATATCCTCGCTGCATCGGTCATCAGCGTACCGGCGGCCCTGGTTATCGCCCTGATGCTGGTTCCCGGCGACGGCGGGGCGGGTGCTGGCAATGCGGATCTCAGGAGCGAGGCGAGCAGTGCCATGGATGCCATCACCCGTGGCACACTGGATGGTGTTAGCCTGCTGATCAACATCGTTGCCATGCTGGTGGTGTTTGTCGCGCTGGTAGCACTGGTCAACCTGCTGCTGGGATTGTTACCGGCCGTCCATGGCGAGCCGCTCAGCCTGCAGCGGATGCTGGGACTGGCCTTTGCGCCGCTGGTCTGGTTGATGGGGATCCCGTTCGATGAGACGATCACTGCCGGCTCCCTGATGGGAATCAAGACCATACTGAACGAGTTTCTGGCCTACCTTGATCTGGTGGCCCTGCCGCCTGACGCGCTGAGTGAGCGCAGCGAGCTGATCATGTTGTATGCACTGTGCGGATTTGCCAATTTCGGCAGTCTGGGCATCATGCTCGGCGGTTTGGGAACGATGGTGCCGGAACGCCGGGCGGAGATCGTGTCACTGGGGATGAAATCGATCGTCGCCGGTACCCTGGCGACTCTGATGACAGGCGCCTGGGTGGGGGTGCTGGTCTAGGGCAGGCTGGGGCAGGGCAGGGCTGGAAACACGCCTTTTCGGGCGCTTCCCGTACCGCACCCTGCCCGGACGCCGTAGCACACCCGCGGAAGATACTTGGTGGGCCTCAGATGAGGCCTTTCACGGTTGAAGGACAGCCAATAAAGGATGTGTCATATTTTCTCCTTGATCGACCTACGCCTGGTTCGTCGCCGAAAGTTGCTCCAGCGAAGATTTGCGTTCATCGACTGCCTTGTTTTTGCGCGCACGAGCGTCTGAAGAGTGGCGCAAGATCAGGTAAAACGTGTTAAAAACAGTCACGATCGAGGCGACCACGCCTGTCAGGGTAAGGGTATCCCAAAACATTTTTATACCTCCTTTTGCTGCCGAAGCAGCGACATAAAAAAGCAGTTATTTAGCATATT
This sequence comes from Pseudomonadota bacterium, assembly GCA_029287615.1. GTDB lineage: Bacteria > Pseudomonadota > Gammaproteobacteria > UBA9214 > UBA9214 > JARFQV01. Next base: position 28,244 of record JARFQV010000122.1, read on the forward strand.
AGACAAATCTAATACTATATCGGCACAAACAGGGATTTCTTTGCGGGAGTTCGCATTTTTGTCAAAAAACCAGCACCTGGAATATCCGTGATGGTAAATGAGGTTGACCCATTGCCGGCGGCGGGCTATCAACGGAGCTGATGTCTATACTCAACAAAAATTGATGACAGGATCAGGCGAATGACGATCAGGCAAAGGGTTTGCATATTGATGGGGCTGCTGTTTACCGGGGGCAGTGCCATGGCCGAGACCGTACCGGTGGACAACAGCTGGTGGTGGGACGATGCCTGGTGGAACGAGGGACAACTCGAGGTACCGGAGAACCACCCGGTTGAATCCGAATGGATCAGCTATCAGAGCGGGGATGTCGAGGTGCCCGCGCTGGTGTTGCGCCCACGGGGTGAAGGCAGGTATCCGGCCGTGCTGTTTCAGCACGGGCGGCGCGGGTTGGACGAACTGATTCAGCGTCATGCCCGCCGGGTGGCGGCGCGTGGTTTCGTGGTGCTGGCCCCGGATATCTATGGGGCGCATTTCATCGGTACCCATCCCATAGAGCACGATTACGAACTGGAGAAAGACGTCAATGCCGCGGTAGACGTTTTGCTGGCGCGTGATGATATCAGTACGGACAAGGCCTGTCTGTATTCCCATACGCGCGGCGGTTATTACACCCTGAAGGTTGCAACCACGTTCAACCGGCAGGATGACGCGATTGCCTGTTACGTATCCTACTATCCACACCTGCAGGATCCCAATGCGCCCGAACCGCAGCAGGTCTACGGTTATGCGCCCGAGGTTGATCGGCTGGTCCTGCCCACACTGGTGTTTATCGGCGACGAGGAGCAATACCAGCGGCGCCGGGTAATCGAAACCAGCATGGAGGTGATGCAGGACAAGGGCCGTGATGCGCGGCTGGTGATCTATCCCGGGGCGGGGCGCGGATTCGATTTTCGTCCCGAGAACGTGCGTACCTTCGCCGACGACCTGGCTTCCAGGGATGCCATACAGCGTGCGGCATCGTTCATGCGCAGGCACCTGGAAGCAGGAGACACGGGCAAGGAAACCGGTGATCTCCGGTGATATGGCGTTTCATCAGCGCATGTTGCCGTTGTTCGAACATACCGACTTCAAGGGATCGAAACCCGGGACCGGTTCGAGGCGCCGGGTGCAGAGGTGGTGATACCAGGGCATGGTGGTCCGACAGATATGGCGACGGTACGAAAATACCCCCGGCATCACACCAGGCTATTTTTTCAGGAGGGGTTTTCTGAAAGCGAGGAATACCAGGGTGTATGTTCGGTGGTGTGAAGATTGATGCCCGGAACCCGGAGTAGACGGGATCGTTTCGATCGGGCAGGAAATCCGCGCCAGGTGCGAAGCTAAAGCCAGGTATTGAAAAATGCCTTGGTGGCGCTACCGGTCCATGACCGATAAGCCACCAAGGCATCAGTTACAGATGAGGTTCTGTAGTACTGTTACTCCACTTCTTCCACAAAGACGGCCATGGATTCGGTGTAAACCACTTCCACGATGTCGCCTTCCTTCAGCTCCTTGAGGTAGTGCTCCAGGTGTGTGTCCTTGACCCGGATGGTCCGGTACCCCTTGTTCGGGCCGCGGAAAGAGATCGTCTTTTTATAGGGATCGACCCAGAGAATCTCCGCAGTCCTGCGTACCTGGCGGGCTCCGAGTGCGGCCGGTTTCTCGCCCGGTGCTGCCGTGACGACACCCTGTGTGACCTCCGAGCTTGGCTTGGTCGTGCCGTCACCGGGCCGGATCACGTCCACCGCAGCGCCCAGGTAATACTTCATGAAGATCTTGTCACCAACCTCGACCTGGTCCAGGTTCTTCACCTTGTCGCTTGCCCTGACGGTGATCAATCTCCCGTCTGCTCCCTCGATGGTGACATCGCGGCTCGTGTGATCGACTGCCACCACCTCGGCCGTCGATTCAACCAGCACGGACTGGTCGATGATTTCCGGTGCATCCTCGATCGGGATGGATTTGTCCGTCTGCTCGTAATATCCAGTTGCCTCATCCGGTGAGTCACTCGCCGCCAGGGCCAGGCCTGGTACTACGGCTGCGACTGCCGAAAAAAGCAACAACTCTTTCATTTTGTTCATTTCCATATCTCCATTTGTTTTTTATGAAACTCGTATGACAAGCACCGTTTCATGTGCAAATTGTGGTAAACACAGGAAAACTGTGGTGAACACAAGGGAAAATTAGCACACAAGTCAAGGATTTGCCACCTGCGGGTGGAATCCGGATCGGTATCTGCGGGCCCGGTCGAGGGCCGTTGAGATGGCTGCAGAGAGCCATTCATCTCCGGCATGGCTGGGCCAGCAGGGTAGGATTTTACACCGAGTGGCTGAACTCTTTCCACGTCAGGGCGTGATTCGGTAACGCAGGGTTTGTGTAAAGGTGCCATCGTTGTTGTTTACGGACTGCATTTCTCCGGAAATACCCGAGTAGGCGTGCGTGCCCCCGACAATGCTGATCGCGGAGGTCCCCTGGTCGAATTCCCGTCCGGCGACCTGGATACTGCCGTCCCGGAGCGTGAGGGTCCACTGGCACTGAAAGCTGTGTCCGGGGCGCGTGCGAATGCATATGCCGCTGTTGTTGCCGATCACCTGCTCGTCCCTATCCAGCAGTGGCTGGTCAAAGACCAGGATATCCCCTGGCGAATCACCGGGTTTGCCGATATCGATGTATTGCGCGGTGTCGGTTCGTGCGTCCGCGATGGTGACCAGCTCATTCGGTTTATCGGCGCTACAGGCCACAGCGCCCAGGACGGTCGTGCAAAAGAGTGCCCGCCCTGTGGTACGGGTCATGATCTTCATGCGTACTCCTGTCGCCGGCGGGTATTGTGAATTACTATACAGTACACATTCATGGGCGGTAAAAACATTCGTTCTCATGTTAAACAGGCAATGGCGTGATATTCTGCCAGGAGTACTGTTCTTGCTCCTGTGCAATTCGCCTGTGCTCCCGGCGCAGTACCCGGTCGCGGATATGCACCTGCATTACAAATGGAGCCAGCGGGAAATCACCAGTCCCACGCGAGCCGTCAAGGCGCTTGCCGAGCAGGATGTGGTCATGGGTGTGGTGATCGGAACCCCTGCCGAACTCGCGCTTGCCTTGCGGGAACTGGCGCCGGAGAAGATTGTGCCAATCTTCAGCCCCTACCGGATCGGGGGCGACTGGTATCGCTGGGCATATGATGACAGTGTCATCAGGCGCGCGCGGGTGGCCCTGGCATCGGGTGACTATCTGGGTATCGGCGAATTGCACCTGATTGGCGGGTTTTCGCCGGGCATCGACAAGGCGGTAGTTCTGCAGGGACTGATGGGGCTTGCGGCCGAGTATGATGTCCCGATCCTGATTCACACGGAATACTCCCGTCCGGAACCGATGCTGGAACTCTGCCAGCGCTATCCGCAGACCCGTATCCTTTGGGCGCACGCCGGCGCCATCCTGCCACCGGATCAGGTGGCCCGGGTGCTGGATACCTGTCGCAACGTTCATGCAGGACTGGCTGCCCGTGATCCCTGGCGGTTCGTGAACAATCCCATTACCGATGATGATGGCTGGTTATTGCCCGGCTGGCGTGCCCTGATGCTCGAGTATGCCGACCGCCTGATGCTCGGTTCCGATCCCGTATGGCCAGTGGATCAACTCGACCGGTGGGATGAGCCTGATACCGGCTGGCAGGAACTGGGGCGCTTCTGGGCCTATCACCGGCGATGGCTGGAGCAGTTGCCCGACCCGGTCGCAAGAAAGATCGCCTGCCGGAACGCGGTCGACTTTTTCCGGCGCAGTCAACACGTGAACTGTAACGGGGCGGTCGGTGTCAATACGTCCAGGTGAATTGTGTACACTGTCTCCAGCAGGAATAAACATCGACCGCAACGGGAATGAAACCGGATCAGCAGGAGATTCCATGCCGGACTATGCATCCTTTACTACACTTTCGCCCACTACGCTAGCCGATGTTCTGGGCCGGGATCGTGTAATGGATATCGGTATACGGCCAATGTGGCAGCCGATGCCCCGGATTGCCGGACCCGCCTATCCCGTGCGCTGCGCCCCGGGTGATAACCTGATGTTGCATGCCGCTATCTACCGTGCCCCGTCCGGTGCCGTGATTGTCGTGGAGGCAGGTGATAATGACTATGCCGTATCGGGTGGCAACGTCTGCGCGGTTGCGCAAAGGCGGGGTATTGCGGGATTTGTGGTCGATGGTGTGATACGTGATCTCGCCGAGGTGCGTGAGATGCGCTTCCCGGTTGCCGCGCGGGGAGTGATTCCCATTCCCGGTGGCAAGCAGGCGATCGGGGTGCAGAATGGCAGGGTGCGTTGCGGTGGCGTGGACGTGGCGCCGGGGGATTGCGTGGTCGCGGACGAGGAGGGTGTGGTGGTCGTGCCGGTTTCCAGGCTGGACGAGGTTCTCGATGCGTCCCGGGCGCGTGTCGACAGGGAGGCGGCACAGAGCCTCGATGAATGGGAGGTCGAACACAGGGCGCGCATCGAGTCGATCCTGAGGCAGCGGGGGTTTACGGACTAAGGTTGTGTGAATGCGGTGGGAGCGTATCGTTCACAGGGCCTGGATTATGATTTGAACATGCAACAAGGAGATCGATGATGGATATGTTCCGGAATGATGCGGTAGGCAAATTGATACTGCGCCTGACCCTTGGCGCCCTGATGCTGTTTCATGGAGTTCAGAAGATACTGCACCCGGGCTCGCTCGATTTTATCGGGGGTATGCTGTCCAGCTCGGGCCTGCCCCAGTTTCTGTCCTATGGCGTCTATGTCGGTGAGGTAGTTGCACCCCTGATGATTATCCTCGGAGTCCATTCCCGTATTGGCGGGTTGCTGATCGTGCTGAACATGATTTTCGCAATTTTTCTTGCACACGGCGGTGACCTGTTCAGCCTGACCGAACACGGCGGCTGGCGGCTGGAATTGCAGGGCTTTTATCTTTTCACTGCAGTAGCGATTGTGTTTCTGGGTAGTGGCAGGATCGCGGTCAAGCCGGATTGACAGGCCCTAGGGACTCGGGTTCGGGTGCGCCTCGTGAATCGCCTGGATTCCGGCAAGGATTTCACCCGACAGGCGGACATCGGCGCTTGCGATATTGGTTGCCAGCTGATCCATGGTGGTTGCCCCGATAATAGAGCTGGTGAGGAACGGGCGACTGTTGACGTAGGCCAGTGCCATTTGAGCCGGGTCGAGGTCATGTCTCCTTGCCAGGGCGGCGTATTCTGCTGTGGCCTTTTCTGCGACGGGGCTGCTGTAACGGGTATAATCCGGAAACAGCGTCAGCCTGGCCCCCATGGGCCTTGCTCCGCCGAGGTATTTACCCGAGAGGACGCCGAAGCCCAGCGGTGAGTAGGCGAGCAGGCCGCAGTGTTCCCGCCACGATATCTCCGCTCCTCCGACCTCATAACTCCGGTTCAGCAGATTGTAGGGATTCTGTACCGTGACGATGCGCGGCAGGTTCAGGCGCACGGCCAACTCCAGAAAACGCATGATCCCCCAGGGGGTTTCATTGGACAGGCCGATGTGACGGATCTTTCCGCTCGTTACCAGGGAGTCGAGTGCCTCGAGCGTTTCGGCGATCGGGGTGAATTCATCCTCCTCCGCCGGTGTGAACCCGAGTTGACCGAAGTAGTTCGTGTTGCGTTCCGGCCAGTGCAACTGGTAGAGGTCGATGTAGTCGGTTTGCAGACGCCTCAGGCTTCCATTTATGGCCTCTTCCAGATGCGCCCGGTTAAAGCGCGTCCTGCCCTTGCGAATATGATCCATCCAGCCCTCAGCCGGCCCCGCAATCTTGCTGGCGAGGATGATCCTGTCGCGGTTCGAGCGGCTTTTCAGCCAGCTGCCGATAATGGTCTCGGTGCTTCCCTGGGTATCCGCGCTGGGAGGGATCGAGTACATCTCTGCGGTATCCAGAAAATTAACCCCGTGGGCGAGGGCGTAATCCATTTGCTCGAATGCCTCCAGCTGACGGTTCTGCTGGCCCCAGGTCATGCTGCCGAGACAGATGACGCTGACGTCGATATCAGTGTTGCCGAGTTTTCGATATTCCATGTGTGCGAATCCCTGTTCAGCCCCTGATTCCCGTGGCGGTGGTGAGTACTCCCTGCCTGGTGCAGGTGGGTTATTTTACAGGGTATTGTGGTGGCATGGGACGGCGTCCAGTCGCATGATGCTGCGCCTGCACAGGGATCCCGGCCAGATGTGCTGGCTGGTTGTATTTCCGGGTATTTCTCCATGGGAGGGGGCGGGATACATCGTGATTCGGGTATTGATGTAGAGTATTGAAACAAAAAATCAATAATATATGAATATATCCTGATTTTTGATAAATTCATAAAGATAGTAAATTGATCAATCTCTGGCCGTGGAGCGTTTTGATCGCGACCGGCACAAAACCCCGAAATTTACCGAGACCCTTTACTTCGTGCCGGCATCCGGAGATAACCGGATTACCCGCAACCATGCCTATACCTGCGA
>JARFQV010000127.1 GCA_029287615.1 Pseudomonadota bacterium
TCTTCTCGTCGCTCATAATTTCCACTCTATAAAAATAATTTCTCACCCGTGGTAAACACACCCGTTACATACCGTTCTCCCAGGCGCATGATCTAGCAAGACATGTGCATAACCTGTGCCAGCCCGGACAAAGTGGAGTAAGTTGTTGTACCTGAGACAGTAGCCGGGATCACTGCATGAACTCGCCGGTCCAGGCGGGCGTAATGTGTCTCTGTTTCCCGACAGTGCCCCCACGCAAAGGGTATCTCTATGAATTGGATTGATAACTTTGTCGCCTCGAGGCGACACTGCCCCCACTGCCTGAGGAACATCGGTGTAATCAGAAATACTCCGGGATTTATTCAGGGTTTCGCTGACGCCGGCCGCGGGAATCACCTGACCCTCAGATACCATCGCAGCACGTATTGGTATATTCCACAACCATTTGAAGGTATTCGAATTCGTTGATGTCCAGATATCACCAAGTCATCGCAAAACCCGCGCCAACCTGTGCAAGACCTTGGAAAGTCTTCCGGTTTGAAGCAGTGACAGGGTCCATGTCTGGTCTGAAAGGGACCTAGCCTCCCGATTCAGTTGCCTTTACCCGACAATCAATCGCGCACCCCCCCTTATCCAGCTGAGCGGAGGCACAAAACTTGTCGCCACGGAGTGTCATCGATGGGTATGTGAGTGCATCCCCTGCGACTGCACCCATCCATCGATGAGTTGCAGACGCAAGCCAGATGCAGTCAGTGATGCAAAGTTTATGATCCGGATTCGGTATTACCAGCAATCACTGATTTCAAATCCGCTCTCACTTCATCCACAATAGGAGGTCCTGTCCAAGAAGATTTAACGCTGTGCGATTCTATCGTCCCAAATCCATACGCCGCCTGTTGCTGGTTGGCTTTATGCTGGTAATCGTGCCGCTGATGCTCGCACTGATACATGCCACTTACTCAGTCGGCCAGCTGGTCGAACAAGGGCAGCACGCCCTGTTTGCAACCGTGCGTGCAACACATAGCAGCGAGCAACTACTGGATGTTATTACCGACATGGAGCGCCATGCCCGACAGTACAAGGTGCTGGGTGACAAAGCCCTGCAGGAGGTCTATCAGGATAATCATCAGGAATTTCTCTATACCGTCAGGCGACTGGAAACATTGAATCTGTCTGAGATGCAGCGCAAGCACCTGGATACAATCAATGCGATCGAGAATGATATACACAATGCACTAAGCACCTTTCCATACGATGCGCAGGAAACGGACACAGCGCTTGAAGGCTTTGCCAGCCTGGCCAGAAATGCACGTGAAATACTGGATGAAAACCGCAAGCTGGTAGATCGGGAAGTCGAGCGACTGGACGCGAACGGGGTGCGGGTACAGCGTATCATGCTGGTGCAGGCAATTGCACTAGTCCCTGCTGTATTGATACTCGCGGTTGTTTTTACCGTATTGATTACCCGCCCGGTCCGCCTGATGGACAAGGCGATCCGCCGCCTCGGTGACGGTGATTTCTCCGAGTCCGCCCATATAGTGGGACCCCGGGATCTGGAGCAACTGGGTGAACGGCTCGAATGGATGCGTACCCGCCTGATGGAAGTGGAACAGGACAAAAACCGTTTTCTGCATCATATCTCACACGAGTTAAAAACACCGCTGACCGCCATCCGGGAAGGGGCAGAACTCCTGAATGAAAGAGTTGTCGGTAGCCTGAATGCCCAACAGGGTGAGATAGCAGTCATATTGAGAGATAACACGCTGCAGCTACAAAAACTGATAGAGAATTTGCTGGATTTCAATATCGCCAGTTCACGGAAATCGCAACTTCACCTGGAACAGATCACCTTGGACACACTGATTGAGTCGGTACTGACTGACCACAAGGTCGCCATTCTGGCGCGCCAGCTTGAACTGGACATTGCACTGCAACCGGTTAAACTTGCCTGCGACCGCGCCAAGTTGCAGGCACTGGTCGACAACCTTGTCTCCAATGCCATCAAATTCTCACCGGAAAAGGGGCGCCTGCATATTCGACTTGAACAGCAGGATGAGCAGGCTGTGATCGAGGTGGCAGATTCGGGTCCCGGGATTCCGCAGGATGAGAGGAGGCGGATATTTGATGCCTTCTATCAGGGCTCGGCATCGGCCAACACCCATGTTCGGGGCACCGGGCTGGGTTTATCAATTGCCCGAGAGTATGCACAGGCCCATAACGGCTATATCGAAGCAATTGACAACGATGGCCCCGGTGTTTGCCTAAAGGTGGTATTGCCGATCAATAATTCCGGGATCAAACATGCGTAACTTGCTGTGGATTGTATTTATTCTGGGCGTGACCGCATGTCAGCCGGTTACCCTTCAGCACCGGGACGGCCCCGTTCCGGTTGTGCTAAGAGTCGATGATGCAGCCTACTGGTTGGAGGAATGGCACCAGGTCATTGCCTTGCCCGAGGATCAGTTGGCACTGTCACTCAAGGCCAGGGAGACCGAATTTACAGAATCGCCCACTCCAAGATCAACCATGCGGTTGGCCTTACTGCTTACGGAGGGACCTCGCTCTGTGCGCAACCAGTCACGTGCCTTGACCTTGCTCGAGGAGTTCGACACAGGACAGGCAAGCGATAGCGAAAAGGCATTGGCTGCATTACTGAAGCAAATTATTGCGGAACAACAGTGGTCAAATTATGAAGTGATCAAGCTGAACAGAAAACTGAATGATTCCCGGACACGCATTGAAGAGCTGGAGAACCAGTTACAGGAGCTGACGAACATTGAACAGAATATCCAGCAACGCGAGTTACCGGGTAGTACGAAAGAGCCGTGATGAACGCCAGCCGTAATCGCATTCTGGTAGTGGATGATGACCCGGCCCTGCTGCGCCTGTTGTCGATGCGCCTGTCTGCCGCGAGTTATGAAGTCGCTGCTGTGGAGAGCGGCGAAAAGGCGATTGCACAAACCCCCACCTTCCAGCCGCACTTGGTAATCACCGACCTGCGCATGAACGGTATGGACGGTATGGCGCTTTTTGACCAGATTCATGAGCGCAACCAGACGCTGCCGGTAATCATTCTCACGGCGCATGGATCCATTCCGGAAGCCGTGGATGCCACCAGCCGCGGAGTGTTCGGCTATCTGACCAAGCCATTCGACAGCAAGGAACTGCTGGAGCAGGTCAAGCGAGCTCTGCGGGTCACCGGCGAGCCACCCGAACACCACGGTGGAGATGGCGCCGAGGAATGGCGTCAGGGTATCGTGACACGCAGTCCGTTGATGGAAGACCTGCTGGGGCAGACGCTGCTGGTCGCATCAAGCAGCGCCAGTATATTAATCCACGGTCAAAGCGGTACCGGCAAGGAAGTGCTGGCACAAGCCATTCACAAAGCCAGCCCGCGCGCCAGGGGGGAATTCGTCGCCGTAAACTGTAGCGCCATTCCGGAAGCGCTGTTCGAGTCGGAATTTTTCGGGCACCTCAAAGGCTCATTTACCGGGGCGACGCGCGACCACAACGGACTGTTCTCAGCCGCTAACGGCGGGACACTGTTTCTGGATGAAATTGGTGACATGCCGGTGAGCTTCCAGGTAAAACTGCTGCGTGCAATACAGGAACGCAGCATTCGTCCAGTGGGTGCGACCAGGTCACAGGAAATTGATGTACGCATCATCTCAGCAACCCACCATGATCTGGACGAGTTACGCAAAAGCGGCACGTTCCGCGAGGATCTGTACTACCGGCTGAACGTCGTGACACTGGACATCCCCTCGCTCGTTAAGCGGCGTGAAGATATCCCGTTGCTCGTTAATCAGTTCCTGGGCACACTAAGCGATGCAGCGAAGAAGTCCGTCAAGGGCTTCTCCCCGGACGCGATGGAAGTTCTGCTGTCTGCGCCATGGCCTGGAAATGTGCGCCAGCTTTTCAATGTGGTTGAGCAATCCGTAGCCTTCTGCACCACATCACTGATACCGGTCAGCCTAGTACAACGTGCCCTTCGGGATGAAGCCGAAGGTGCAATACCGGCATTCTCCGATGCGCGCGCCCGTTTCGAACGTGAGTACCTGACACAACTTCTGCAAATCACCAACGGTAACGTAAGCCAGGCGGCGCGCATAGCGAAACGCAACCGCACGGAATTCTACAAGCTTTTACACAAACATCACCTGAAATCATCCCAATTCAAAAGTGCACGGTCCCCCTGACCATACGTGCACGGATGAAATCAGGATCAGGCTTGTCTAACAGATGCTCGACACAGGTATTTCACCAAACATTAAACATCCGATTAAGGTCGGTCGACCCTTTTCGGTACTTTAGCATTTGCTGAAATAGCTATTGCAGATGTCTGTCAGACAATGCCGACAGTGCGGGTAGAATTCATCTGATATGCTATCAGCTATGGATGTTTCTCCAGCCATTCGCTTGCGAGCCTCAGAGCCTCAGCAATCTGGACGGGTGTCATCCTCTTAGCAGTCTCGTCACGGTTGATGGTTCCTAATTCGAAACCGTTCGTTCCTGCAATGTAGAACCACTTATGGGCTTGAACGTAGTCCTGCGGAACAACCAGGCCATCCCTGTACATGATGCCAAGGTTGTTTTGCGCCATGGCAAACCCCTGTTC
>JARFQV010000149.1 GCA_029287615.1 Pseudomonadota bacterium
CGGTCGATAATGACGTCAGTGGCGGCAACGACCCGGAATTCAACGGCTGGTATGCCTACGGAAGCTGGTTCATCACCGGTGAGTCGAGAGCCTACAAGAAAGGCAAGTTTGGCCGGGTGAAACCCGAGAGTGTGGTGGGCAAGGGTGGACATGGCGCCTGGGAAATCGGTGCACGCTACAGCAAGCTCGACCTGAATGATTCCGGTATCAAGGGTGGCGAGCAGGAGGATCTGACCATCGGTGTGAACTGGTACGCCACTCCCACGATCCGGCTCATGGCCAACTACGTCAAGGTGCTGGACCTTACCGACAGTCCCAACACTTCGGATAACGATGAGCCTGATATCTTCCAGTTGCGCGCCCAGATCGATTTCTGAGCAAGCGTCGGTTCATATGCAGCAGGTTGTTTGAACGCTGCGGTTGTTATTGCATGGGTCAGTTGCGGGATGGGCGCAAGGAAGCGGAAGGTTCATGACAGCGTGTGTCCCGCCGCCATCCTTTGGACAAGGGGGCCGTGTGCCCCCTTTTTTTCATTTTTCTCCATTCAGCAATTATGTCTGTTTCAGGTTGTACAGACTTTCCTTTTCTCTGGTAAACAGGTACTCGACAAACCGGGAGGTAATCATGTATCCATCAATCCGTTCCATTGCACCGGCTTTTCTATCGGCCGGGCTACTGTTTGGCTGCGCCAGCACGCCACCCTATTCACCGGAAGCCTTTTCTCCAGCCCCCCTGGAGGGGGTGGAGCCCACACCACGCGTAGGCACATTCGTCGTGGTTCTGGACTCATCGGATTCAATGAACGAAATCTACAAGGACCGTGTGAAACACCACTATGCCAGGGACATCATCAGCCATATGAACCAGACCCTGCCAACCTACGATTTCCAGGCAGGCATGGTTGTCTTCGGGACCGGTCGTTGCATGGACAGGGAAGACGCAAGACTGGTCTACGGCATGACCCGCTACCAGCGTAGCGAACTGGAAAGTGCCCTGAATGCGGTTGATTGCGCATCGGGTATGACGCCGATGTCACGCGGTATTGATGCAAGTGAGCAGGCACTGGTGGCGGGATCGGATGAAATCGCCTTGATCATCGTCAGTGATTTCGAGGTGGTCAACTCCAGTTATGCCGTCAAGTCCGCTGAAAAGATGAAATCCGTATACGGGGACCGGTTATGTATTTATCCCGTTCAGATCAATGGCACCACCGGTGGCAGCAAGTTAATGGGCAAGCTAACCAAGGCGTCGGGGTGCGGATTTACCGTTGATGCCGATGCAATCGAATCACCTGATGCCATGGCCAGGTACGTGAAGAGGGTATTCATGACAGAGATTCTGGATTCGGATGGTGACGGGGTACCGGATGACATCGACCAGTGCCCGGGTACGCCCCCTGGCGTGAGGGTCAATGCAGTGGGTTGCTGGGTACTGGCGGATGACAACGTGCTGTTCGAGGTCGACCGGACGGAGATCAGGGACACCACCATGCTGGATGAGGCCATCGAGATCCTGATCGCCAATCCGGAGATTACCGGTGAGATCCAGGGCCATACCGACAGTACCGGACCGGCCGAGTACAACATGGGGCTTTCCCTGCGACGCGCGGAAGCGGTGTTCGATTATATGGTCCAGGGAGGCGTGGCAGCCGAGCGGATGCGGGTAGAAGGGTACGGCGAGGAACGTCCGATCGCAACCAACGACACCGCCGAGGGACGGGCGCAGAACCGGCGCGTGGAACTGCATCCCGACCGTTAGGGGTATAAACCAGGGTCCGGCAGGAGGACGGAGCGAAAGCTGCCTTCTTCCTGCCGGATTATTTTTTTGCGTCAGCAGAACACAATCTATTCAGAATACTGTGTGGTAACAGGGTTATTCGGAACAGGGTAAACAGGATTTGCACAGAGAGGTACCTGTCGCATGACACCGAGATATGGCTGCTCTGGTTTTATACGCGCAGCGTTCGCAGTTGGTCTGCTCACTGGCTATGGGTGTACCGGAGAGATGTCAGCACCATCCAAGTCTGAGCTGATCGGTAGCTGGACGGTTGAAACGATCGGCGAGCGTCCGGTAATCGACAGGAGCCCGGCCTTCATTGAATTTACGCCGGAAGATACCGTCGGTGGCAATGCGAGCTGCAATCGCTTTAGCGGCGGTTATATACTCTCCGGTTCCCGGCTGAGCTTCACCCAGGCTGCCGCCACTCGCATGATGTGTCCGGACGCGCTGATGGAGCAGGAGGGGCGTTTCCTTGCGTCTCTGGAACAGGTGAGCCTGGTGAAGATCGAGAACGGGCTGCTGATCCTGCAGGACGAGGGTGGTACCCGACTGATCGGGGCATCCCGTCGGGAAGACGGGGAGTGAAGATTCATTGTAGGCACGAACCCCGCTCCGCGCGGTGAGATGGCCTGATCCGAATGATGTATTGCAGTAGTGCCTCCGCAGTTTGACTATTATTCGCCACACTCGGGCCACCCGTATCCCCAGCGCCAGGGCAGACCGGTACAGGGCATGCCGCCAATGCGTACAGCCCGGTACATCAGTTCGGCGATCGCGGTGTAGAGAATCTCCACCTCCCGGGCCGGGACATCATACTCGGCGCTCAGCTCGGGGATTCGCTCCACTCCGGTCTCCAGGACACAGGCCTTAAGCGTCAGATCCGCCGCCTTGCGTGCCTCGAAGCTCTGGTCTGCGGTGGCCTTGCGTGGTCCCCCGGCGTGGTACGCCTGATCGTGCGTGATACAGCATGCCTCCCAGGCCGGATGAGTTCCGTGTATGGCATGAAAGCCCCGGATCTTGCCGGCCAGGTATTCCCAGCCGACGGAGAGGCCGCCGCTGCAGCCATCCGTTGTGAATGGCGCCAGTACACCGTCCGGGCGGGCCTTTCGGGCTGCCAGTAGCTCATGGCGTCCCATCTCCAGCTGGTGCTCCAGTGCATCGATGGCCGCCCCGGATTTGCCGTTTCCATCCGCGCCGTTGACGGTGCAGCAGAGCAGGGCGGTCACTGGCAGCAACAGTCTCGAAACGGTGAGCCTCATGGCGACTGATCCCGGTATAAGCGCGGCGGTACCGGTCGGCCAAACAGTACCGCGGTATGCACCAGTAAACGTTCGACCGAACTCAGTCCGGATCGTTCAGCAAGCACCTCGCGGGCCATCTCCGGTTCATCGGTGATAACGCCGTCTACTCCCAGCGACATCATGCGCGACAGGGAGACCGGATCATTCAGGGTCCAGACAAATACCTGCTTCCCGGCCAGCTGCGCGCGACGAATGAAGCCGGGTTTCGCCATGCCCATGTTGACCGCCAGAAAATCCACATCCAGGCTGGCCAGGTTCCCGATCGCCTTGGCCGACAGCAGACCGATCACCCATTCCGGTCGCAGGTCACGGATCTTCCGGATACCATCGTACTGCAGCGACATGATGGCAACGTCATTAACCATGCCGGCCTGCTCGACGATGTCCACAACCCGTTGTTCCAACTGCTGGTCATGTCCATAGTACTTGAGTTCGATCACCAGGCGGGACTGGCCGCGGACCTCCTCCAGCACATCAATCAGTGTCGGCACCCGTTCTGCCGAGAATTCGGGGCCAAACCAGCTGCCAATATCGATCTCCTGCAACTGTTTCAGCGTGCCGTCCCAGACCTTCAGGTCCACGCCGGCCAGTTTCATGAAATCGCTGTCATGGATCACCACGACTTCGCCATCCCGGCTCTCCTGTACATCGATCTCGACCCAGTCGGCGCCATCCTGAATGGCCTGACGTACGGAGGCAAGGGTATTCTCCGGCGCCTTCCCGGCAGCCCCCCGGTGCGCAACGATCAGGACATCATCCTGAATCCGGATCCCGTTCAGGAGCCAGGTCCCGACCAGCCCGGCAACTACTGCGGCACCGATCAGGAGCAGCGCGAACCGGGGGGCAGTCAACCGCCATCGCCAGCCTTGCTGGTTATCCATGAGATCCCCTGGCCTGAAAGCCGGGCCATACTGTTTGTAAAAGACCACCAGAAGACTGGCGAAGCTTCCCGAGGTGAATGCCGTGATCAGCAGGTTACCGACTAACCAGAGTGCGACGAGTCCGCCCAGAACGGGTACCAGCCAACCGATCGAATCGAAGAACAGGGGAACCAGTCTCGAACCAAGGACCTGAACAATGCCCAACACCAACGCACCGAGCAGGAATGCCGCCAGCGCCCATATGGCCAGCGCCGCCAGTATGGTGCGTTTGTGACCCTGAGTAAGCTTCTCGCTCTCGGCAAAGGAACGGGACGCAGGTAGTTCAGTGAACAGGATCAGGGGGAGGGTAAGCGACCAGGCAAGTAGCTTGCGTACCACAATCACGAGCATTGTGAGTAGCGACAGGGCGATGAGCGTGGCTGCCAGCAGGAACTCGGGTGGTTTTTCGGTCAGGTAGTAATTGATGTCATAGTCTGTAATCAGGAACCAGGCAATCACACCGGCGGTGGCAAGGAACGGTAGCGTGATGATCAGCAATCGCGTGACCAGCCGGACTGTGAACGCAAAGATCTTTCCTGCCCGCATGGCGGTGAAATACAGTGCCTGTCTCGTGCCGGTATACAAGCCTCCGGCGCTACCCGCGCTAATCGCCATCAGGGAGGCTTGCTCAAAGGAAAGGATGGTAATCAGCAGGGCGGTAAACAGAATCAATGTCACCATCCCGAACGGTGACAGCAGAAACCAGGCGATGTCCTGGTCGGCAAGCGCGGGCTGGCCGGACAGGCGCAGCAGTAGTCTGCCGATAATACCCGCCAGCGGTGCGAAAAGGACCAGACCGAGTGCTGCATAGGCAAGGTGTGTGGTCAATATCTGTCCCATGCCCCGGCGCTGGATCTCCAGGACCTGTTTCCAGATAGGCAAGATGCGGTTTGTCATTCTTGATCTTCCCGTTTGGTGCGCATTCTGTCAGTGTAGGGTAAGCCGGTGCTGGTTCTCCAGCTCATTTGGCATACTTTTGGGAATTGGTAAAATGAAGTTGAGTATCATGAAAATTATACACTTGGCGCACCCTAACAACGGGCATAGGCGCATACACCAGCGTGTATCGTGGTACCAACGGTAAGATTCAATATATCCTGTCAATCCTGCGATGATACCCGTTCCCGGCTGGTATGGATGCAATGATCAGTTGAAGTATCACAACAAGGCGATTACACCATGGCTAAACACAGCAATTCCATGTGGCTGACCTGCCATTATGAGCAACCCGACAATACGGTTTCCGATATCGCGGTACAGAATATGGCGGATGGGGAATGGCAGGATTTCGAACTGGGTTTTCACCAGCCGGCCGGATTCCTGATATTTACCTATGCCATTCTGAACTGTCAGCACATGTACATGCGGTTGAATGCAACCGAGCGTGGGCTGGTGCTCGAGTCTGCGGACGCCTGCATCGAGACGCTCGCCGATGATGACTGGAGCTTGCAGAAACTGCATATACGCTTTGAGGTTCGCCTGAAGTCGGGTAGTCCATCCCCTGAAGATATCGAATACATCAGTAATCGCATGCAACATTGCCCGGTTTCCATGAATCTGAAGGAGGTTCCGGACAGTCGGGTCCTGTTGAATTTCGTCTGATGGTGTTCCCGTTTGGTGCCGCGGATCCTTTCAGTTCTGAACAAGGTGGATGCGTCTGATACCGGTCGTTGCGGCCACGAGGGTGCGCGGATCACGGTTGCAGTTTCCTATGACGAGAGGTCACCGGCAACACCAGCCGTGCCATGCTCCGATTGCAACTGCAGAAGGTTTATATTCGCGTTTCTATCGTTCGGCTCCAGACGCAATGCCTCCGAGAAATGATGGACAGCCTCATCCAGTCTACCCTGATTTTTCCGGATAAGGCCAAGCGCATTATGGGCGCGGTATTGTTTCGGATTAAGCCGCAGAACTTCCTCGGCCTGGACCAGGGCCTCATTATGCCGGTTCTGTCTGATAAGCAGATAAACCAGCTTCACACGGGCAAACTCATAATCGGGCCTGAGTTTCAGTGCGGTTTCATAATATGAGAGCGCGGCAGCGTCATCACCCTTCCTCTCCAGCAGTGTTGCAAGCCCCCCGTTCACGGCATAATTCCCGGGATCGAGCTCAAGTTCAGCCGGGCAATGCCTGATTGATTCATCGGTTTTCCCCTGTCGCCCCAGTATCAT
>JARFQV010000155.1 GCA_029287615.1 Pseudomonadota bacterium
CTGTCTTTACTACCGTGCTCACCGGATTGCGGTCCGGATGACGCATACCGTTGCCTGCCCGGTTCAACACACAGGCAGGGCGCTATGGAACACGAAATGCCCATGCAGAGGCGAGTGCCCCAGCCAGAGTTGATAACCCGATGGGTTGGTGCAGACAGAAACGTCTGCTATCAGGGAAAACCGGTATCGAAGAAGAGCCGGTGAAGGGGGCGAATGTCAGTGACGACAATTAATTCCAGTACGGTCGCGATATTCATACACATGACTCGTTCAAGCAAAATAGCCTTGTTAGCTATCGAAGTACCATCCAGAATACAGACACCCGGCAAGGCTCGGTTTTTATCCCGATCAGTCACCAACCAGCCGGGACGGACATCCGGGTCTTTATCATTCTACCCGTACTTCGATTTTACGTGGACGTACTTCAGGTCGCTTGGGGATTCGCAGTTTGAGCAATCCATCCTTGAGACTGGCGTCGATCTTGTCCGTTTCCAGTTCGCTGCTCAGTGAGAAGCTTCGCCGGTAACGGGTCGAGCGCACATCGGCGTGGACCGCCTCCATGCCCTCTGGCATGTCGATCCGGGCATCACCCTCGATGATCAGCATATCCTTGTCAACCTCTATGTTGAGGCGCTCACGGGAAACACCGGGCATGTCCGCAATCAGGGTTATATCCTCGGCGTTCTCGAAGATATCGACAGGCGGGCGCAGGGTCTTGTCTGATTGGCTCCTGCCAGCGCCGGTAGATTCGCGGTTTGTCATTTCACTCCTCTCGGTATTTGTATCAGCCATGATGGCAGCTCCGATATCATTCGTTGGACACGTACAACAGTATGCGGGCCTGGTTTCATACCGCCACCGTTCAGCTATGACTGCGTCCTTTACTTCACTTCAATCTGTCTCGGCCGGCTGGCCTGACGCCGCTTCACACCAATTCGCAAAACCCCGTCCTGGTATAGGGCCTCGACCTGGTCGGGATCAACTTCATCGGGCAGGGTGACCAGACGACGAAAACTGCCATCAAATCGCTCCTTGCGGTAGTAATCCAGGCCCTCCTTTACCGGCGCCTTGCGCTCACCCGCCACAGTCAACAGATTCTGTTGCAGTGAAATATCCAGCGACCCGGCATCCAGTCCTGCCGCAAAGAGATAGACATCCACCTGCTCAGGGGTGGTGCCTACATTGACGGGCGGGTAGGTTCCCTGCGCCACCGAGCGAATCCCCGCAGGCCAGGTGCCACGCCCGAAGAGCTCATCCATCTCGCTTTCCAGTCGCCGAAATTCATCGAACAGGTTACCGCTGAGATTTGTGCGTTTTCCAAACATACAACACCTCCCTTACCGTAATTCGACCATTCACAATGGTGCATATAGGGACATCCCCGGCAGTTTCAAGCCCGTGTGGGATGTAAATACGCAGACGCCGGACCCTGGTTTGAAAATCAGGTTGCATCTACCTTGATTTTCTTGCGGGTTTGACTTGTCGATTTTGGTAATTCCACCCTGAGGATGCCACGCTTATAGGAGGCGGAGGCCTTGCCGGTTTCCACCTCGCCCGGTAGTGGTATTGCGCGCTCGAAGCTGCCGTACGCACATTCAACAACGTGGTAGCGACGCTCTGTACGTTCGTGCTCCATTTCCTTGTGACCGCGTATAACCAGGTAGCCTTCCGTAATTTGCAGGTCAAAGTCACCCTTTTCCATACCGGGGACTTCGAGTCGCACTACAATCCGGTCATCATCGTCAAACACCTCGGATGCAAGCAGCCCCCATCCTGTGCTGCGCACAGCTATATCCGTGGCATCCCTGCCCCGTTGTGAAACACCCGGCGTAAACCGGGTAACGGCACCGGCAGCATGCCGGTACAATCTCTGCCAGCCGTCCAGCAGGCTATCCCAGGCCTCGCTGAGACCCTCACGAAATTGCTGTAATGTTGACATATTCTGTCCTTCCCGGGTCAATGATTGATCACCGACTCTTGGTCAGTGTATACACGTGTAGTGAGGCCACCTCCGGTTATTTTCAAGGCGGGGACCCAGGTACCGGAAAGTGCCTGCGGTAGTACCGGATCACCGCCCCATGGGAGGGCATTCTTGCAGAGGCAGGCATCACCGGACAGGACACGAACAGGTTTTGCGGGTATGGCTGCCCTTCTTCAGGGTGCGTCTTCTGCATTATCGGTAACTTCGGAACAACCCCCGCAGCACCCCCTGGATCTGTACTTCATCGGGGGCATATACCATCGGATTCAGCCCGACATTGGCCGGATGCAGGATGACCTGGCCCGGCTGCTGCTCGATGCGCTTGAGGGTGACCTCCTCGTTATTGACCAGCGCGACGACGATATCACCATTGGTGGCGGTGTCACGCTGTTCAATGACCACATAGTCACCATCGAGGATGCCTTCCTCGATCATGGATTCACCGCTTACCTGCAAGACGTAACAGGGACGGCCGGCCAGCAGTTCCTCTGGAACCTGCATGGTCTCCGGCTGGGCTATGGCCTCGATGGGACACCCGGCGGCGATCGTGCCGAGAAACGGGATACCCTCTGATGCCCGGGCCTCTTCCACCAGCCGGATCCCGCGATGAGTCCGGTCCATGGGTTGCACCAGCCCCGCCTGGATGAGGGCCTGGATGTGCTTATGCAGCGAACCGCGTGAACGCAGCCCCAGGGCCCGACAGAGCTCGTCATGGGTTGGCGGATGATCGAAATGATCCGCATTGTCCACGAGGTAGTCATATATTTCCATCTGGCGCCGGGTCAGGGACATGGGACAACACGCGCTCGGGCAGACCCTGCTGGCCGGTATTCCTCACCAGTCGGTGTGAATTGCGTGCCGATCCGGTGAGACATACGGACCAGGCTTGTTTGTTCTCTCATGGTTCTCTATTCTACACCAGGAGAACAGAAGGAGAACAGACCATGAGCACACCGGCCGGGCAGATTGTCCCGCCCTGCGAAGCGAGTCATGCCGATCCGGCGGGTGAACTGGCGGCCCGCTTGCGGACAAAATACGCGACCCGCATTACGGGCGAACTGGTGGTCCCGGCACAGGCAGGCCAATATGCGCCGCTGCCGGACGACCTCGATCACCGCCTGGCAGAGGCACTGCGCGGACGAGGGGTCGAGCGGCTTTATACCCACCAGGCCGCGGCATGGAAGACGGTGCAGGCGGGAAGCCATACCGTCATCGTCACGCCCACCGCCTCAGGCAAGACGCTGTGCTACAACCTGCCGGTCCTCCAGGCCGCACTGCGCGACCGGCACAAGGCACTCTATCTGTTCCCTACCAAGGCACTGGCCCAGGACCAGGTGGCCGAGCTGATGGCCCTGAACGAGGCTGGCGATCTCGGTGTACGTGCCTTTACCTTTGATGGCGATACCCCGGGAGATGCACGCAAGGCGGTCCGAACCCGGGGCGATATCGTTGTCACCAATCCCGACATGCTGCATCAGGGAATCCTGCCCCATCACACCAAATGGGCGCAGCTCCTCGAGTGCCTGCGATTTATCGTCATCGACGAAATGCATACCTATCGCGGTGTATTCGGCTCGCATGTGGCCAATGTCCTGCGGCGCCTGCGACGTATCTGCCGCTTCTATGGTTCGGAACCCTGCTTCATTCTCTGTTCGGCGACCATTGCAAATCCATCCGAACTGGCGCGCGAACTCGTCAATGACGAGGTGGTGGCGATTACGGAGAGCGGCGCACCGCAGGGACCGAAGCATCTGCTGTTATGGAATCCACCCGTGGTGAATGCGGATCTCGGGATCCGCGCCTCGGCGCGCTCCCAGACCACGCGCATCGCACGCACGGCGGTAACGCACGGATTGAAGAGTATTGTCTTCGCCCGATCCCGGCTGATGGTAGAGGTGCTGACAAAATACATGAAAGATGCCTTCGACAGGGATCCGCGCTCACCAGCGCGCGTTGCCGCCTATCGTGGCGGTTATCTGCCCAGTGAACGCCGCACCATGGAAAAGAAACTGCGGGAGGGAAGCATCGACTGCGTGGTATCGACCTCGGCACTGGAACTCGGCGTGGATATCGGCTCCCTGGATCTGTGTGTGCTGAACGGCTATCCCGGTACCATTGCCGGTACCTGGCAGCGTCTCGGCCGCGCAGGGCGACGCCAGCGCACCGCCCTGGGTGTGCTGGTGGCAAGCAGCCTGCCGCTGGATCAGTACATCATCCGCAATCCCGAATTTTTCCTTGGCGCTTCGCCGGAACAGGCGCGCATCGATCCGGACCAGTTACTGATCCTGCTCGATCATATCCGTTGCGCGGCCTTCGAGTTGCCTTTTCGTGACGGTGATGTGTTCGGCAGGCAGGACCTCGGCGAGATGCTGGCGTATTTGCAGGATCATGGCGTGATACACCACGAGAGCGGCCGGTGGCACTGGATGGCCGACAGTTATCCAGCCAACAGCGTCAGTCTGCGCTCGGTGGCCGAAGGCAATTTCGTGGTCATCGACACCTCGGGTGGCAAGCAGGAGATCATCGCCGAGGTCGATTACAGTTCCGCACCGGATACCATCTATGAGGGTGCCATCTACATGATCCAGTCTGCACCGTACCAGGTGGAGAGGCTGGACTGGGAAGGACGCAAGGCCTTTGTGACGCGTACACGGGCGGACTACTACACCGATGCCATTGACTATACCCGACTCAGGATCCTGGAACGCTTCGAGGAAAACAAGGGAAAGGTGCCCCCTTTGTCCACAGTGGCACACGGCGAGGTGCACCTGGTCCGGCGTATCGCCGGTTTCAAGAAGATTCGCTATTACAGTCACGAAAATATCGGCTATGGCAACATAGACCTGCCGGACCAGGAGATGCACACCACGGCGGTGTGGTGGCAGATCGACCCGCATGCCCTGGATGCGGCCTTCGAATCACGCCTGGAGGCCCTGGATGGCTTCCTGGGGGCGGGTTATGCCCTGCACATTGTTGCCGCCATGCGCATGCACTCGGAATCACAGGATATCGGACGCGCTGTGGGCGATGGAAATGCGGAGTGGTTCGCCACGGTTGGCGCCAGCGGACGCGGTCAGATGCGCAACAGCGCAGGCGATGCCATCGATCCCGGTCAGCCTGCGCGTTTTACACCAGCCCTGTTCCTGTACGATAACTACCCGGGAGGCATCGGGATCTCTTCCCCCCTGTATGAAGCAAGGGAGACCATCGTTGCCGGTGCCTTGCAGCTGGTCAATACCTGTGAATGCGCCCACGGCTGTCCAGGCTGTATCGGCCCGATCCTGGCAAGCGATGAGGTGCGTGGATTTTCACCCCGGCAGATGGCGCAAAGGGTGCTGCGATTACTGTCGGCGAACGGAGAGCCGGAAATACCTTGAATCTCCGGTCACAGCTCGTAATCAGGATCG
Organism: Pseudomonadota bacterium; assembly: GCA_029287615.1. Classification (GTDB taxonomy): domain Bacteria; phylum Pseudomonadota; class Gammaproteobacteria; order UBA9214; family UBA9214; genus JARFQV01. The sequence continues at coordinate 5,389 of JARFQV010000155.1, forward strand.
CACCCACAACTACGGGAACGAATGTCTTTCGGCACGACCATCAATCCATTCGTGCATTCCGCCTGAGCCGATGAGCCTGAAGGCCAGACTATCCCGACTGCAATCACAGGCCGGTGGCGGTTGCAGGGACAGGAACAAGGGCATTGCCGGGACCGGGCTTCGCACGCGACTTGCGCACCTGCGTCCGGAGCGCATCCATGCACAAGCACCATCGGGCGGGCATGCCATGCCCCCGGATGAACTCGCGCACGCACTCCGTGGCGAGATCTGCGACGAAGGCCTTGTCCATATCCGCCGTTCAATTCGGCTCGCCGAACAACCGGATTCACTGATCCTGCGTTCACTGCAATGCAACCCCGGATTACCGGGAGACGCCGGTACCAGCGGGCTGCGTTGCATTTACATCGACACAGAAACAACGGGTTTATCCGGCGGCAGTGGAACGCTGGCCTTCCTGGTCGGGCTGGCGTTCGTTGATGACGATGCCATCACGACACGGCAGCTCCTGATGACCCGTTTCTCCGCAGAGGCAGCCCTGCTGGCGGCACTCGCCAGGCTCCTGTCACCCGGGGATCGGCTGATCAGCTATAACGGAAAGAGTTATGACCTGCCCCTGTTGATGACCCGTTTTCGGATGCAGGGTCAAGAACACCCCCTCGGGACACTACCCCATCTCGATCTGCTACACCCGGTACGCCGGCTGTTCGGGAAACACTGGAAGAATTGCCGATTGATCACGCTGGAAGAAAACCTGCTGGGTATCAGGCGCGTCGATGACCTGCCCGGCGCCGAGGCGCCCGCAGCCTGGTTCCGCTATATCCGCCACGGTGATGGATCACAGCTTGCCAGGATTGTCGAACATAACCGGCAGGACATTCTTTCGCTGGCCTTTGCCCACAGCCTCCTGGCCCGGGCCGTGGAACGACCCCGGGACTTTGGTGTGGATATCCATGCACTGGCACGCTGGCTGGCGGAGACCGATGAGAGTGCCGCAATCGGATTGCTGCGCTCTCATGCCGGGAGACTGTGCGATGAGGGTATGCGGCTTCTGGGCCAGCTTTCCAGACGTACCGGCAACTGGAAACAGGCCGTATCGGTCTGGGAAACGCTCGCTGCCAACGGGTGTGTCAATTCCCTGGAATGCCTGGCCAAGTATCATGAGCATGTCAGCAGGGATCTTGCCGCGGCTCGACGCTGCTGCGAGCGCCTGCCACGCAACGCAGCACAAGGGCATCGACGCAGGCGCATCGATGCGAAAATGGAGGCTATGAAGAACCGGCTCCGGAAACATCCGCCTGCAGAATCATGTCTACCCCTGATTGCGGGAAGAATACCCGGGCAGGGAACCCTGGATCCGGATACCTGATCTGCCCGTTTCTGTGTAAAAAACAGCAGACATTGACAGACCGCGCCCGGCCAGCCAATGATAATAAACAGTTCACGATACAGTCAGACACACCTCCAGGAGAATCGAATGGACATTTTCAGAGCAATAACAATCAGTTTGCTGCTTGCCTCCGCTGGAACACTGCAGGCCAGTCCGATCACGCCGAAGGCCGATACGGAAAGCCCCGGGACTTCGCCTTCCCCGATCGATACCGGCGCCGATGCGGTCACGAACGACCTGCCGTCCGTTTCAACCGACGCAACCCCCGGTCCGGGCGATATCTCCCTGCCCTCATCATCCGGAGACAACACAGCGTCTACGGATGTCCCGTCTGCCTCTACTTCAGCGGCAACCAACCTGGGCAGGCCCGCCCACCACGGCAAAAAATGGGGTGCAAAAAACTGTAAAAAGAAACATGGCGATGGCCATGCAGGACACAGGCATGGCGCTGGTTCAGGTGGCAAGGGGCATGGAGCCGGTCACTCCGGCATGGGTCATGGTGACAAGGGGGCTCAAATGAAAGAGAAAGAGGCAAGACATCACAAGGAGATGGAAGACCGGATCAGGCGGATCGAGGAACGTCTTGCAGTCATGCAGACGATGCTCGAACAACTGCTGCAGCGATAAACACAACGCCCA
>JARFQV010000156.1 GCA_029287615.1 Pseudomonadota bacterium
TCTTGCGTAGCTCCATCACACTTCCTGTTTCAGTTTTGTACCCAGCACCGACTTGGCCATTTCAAGTTGCTCTACAAGCTCGGCGGGCGGTTGTTCAGCGATGCGATAGCGAAATCCACCAAAGGTCGTCAGGCAGGTAAAGACACCGAGTTCAGCAAGTTGATGACAGTGATGACGGACCGTCCTGGCTGCAATGCCCGTGGATTCTGCGATCTCCCTGGCCGTGAGCCAGTCACTGTTGTTCAAATCCACCGATTCATAAACCGCCAGCGCGTGCTGCGTAATCTGGGATAATGCCATCTGTAACCGCTCCATCGGGTAAGTACAGGCTGGCATTTTCTGTCAAACAGGCCAGAGTTGGCATGGCCAGGCATGACAATCGTTTATCCGAACACGTCAGTCTGGGTGGCAATACCATGAGACAACAAGTACGGATATGAAATCCGGGGAAATCCGGTTCAGTGGCGATTGCCACCACGCTTCGTCAGAATATTGACGTAGATGGATGAAAAGCTTCAGCTATTCTGAGGGTGCCCCTGCTGTGGCTTCACGACGCTGCTCTACAGCCTTTGCCAGCAGGACCAGGAGAGATTCGCTGTCCTGCCAGCCAATACAGGCGTCGGTGATACTCTGGCCATAAACAAGTTCCTCGCCTTCCATGACATCCTGTCGGCCAGCCTTGAGGTGACTCTCGATCATCACACCCATGATACGGTCATTACCTTCGCTGATCTGGTCAGCGACATCACGACCCACATCCAGTTGCCTTTCATGCTGTTTCAGACTGTTGGCATGACTGAAATCTATCATGATGCGGGGAGGCAAGCCGGCTGCCTGCAATCGTGAAACCGCGTCTGCTACGCTTGCTGCATCGTAGTTTGGCCGGGTCCCGCCACGCAGGATGATATGACAGTCGTCGTTCCCCGAAGTGGAGAAAATCGCCGAATGACCTTCCTTGGTGAGTGACAGGAAATTGTGGGGATGGAAAGCAGAGCGTACCGCGTCTACAGCAACACCCAGTGAGCCATCCGTGGCATTCTTGAAACCAACGGGGCAGGACAGTCCCGAGGCCAGCTCCCGATGTACCTGGCTTTCTGTGGTCCTTGCGCCAATAGCCCCCCAGCTCACCAGCTCGGCAACATACTGTGGACTAACCAGATCAAGAAACTCTGTAGCCGCGGGGATCCCCATCTCATTCAGGTCCAGGAGCAGCTTTCTTGCGGTGTGCAATCCCTTGTTGATCTCGAAACTGCCATCGAGGTGGGGGTCATTGATCAGACCTTTCCAGCCAACTGTTGTGCGCGGTTTTTCAAAGTAGACCCGCATCACAATCAGCAGCCCGTCTCCCAGTTCATCACGAACCCTGATGAGACGTTCCGCATAATCAAGTGCAGCATCCGGATCATGGATCGAGCAGGGACCAACCACGACCAGCAGGCGGTCATCTTCCCCATTCAGAATACCGTGAATTTCCCGACGCGTCCTGGTGGTGGTATCTGCGGCCGCCTCGGTCACCGGAAGCATACGACGCAACTCGGCTGGAGAGATCACTTCCCGGATTTCTATTATCCGGAGATCATCGGTATGAAAATCCTGGCTCATATCTGAAAATACACTGGTACCTTCGGAGTTGGACGTTTACACTCTTGCCAGCTCCAAGAATACCGGTACGACCTTGGAAATAGCAACCACGGGCGGTTTCGGTTTCATGAGATTCACGTTAACCGATCTGAAAATCACCGCAGACCAGCGTCAAAATCCAGTAATGAAGATCTGTGCAATGTGCATGGAACCACATCTGAGCAAATCCGGTAATTCGTGGCATAGTAATCCCAACCGGACTTTCTTGATAATTGGAAAATAATTGGAGGATTCCCATGGTACATCAGCTTGATACTGTCAGACCGGGCCTGGCCCTGGTATTCGCCGGTCTGCTTTTCGGCATCGGGCTTGGGGTGTTATTCGGCGTTAATGAAGATGCAGTAAAAGAATACATCGCAGAAGGTATCGCCGCCCATCCCGAGGTGCATGACAGCAAAAGCCAGGACAAGATCTGGCGATACGCACAGCGGGCGCATTTTCATGCAACCGGCATAGCCGCATTCTCGCTGGGACTGGTCCTGCTCATCACACACTCCACGCTGCTGCCAGCATACAGACGACTCACCGCTGTACTGGTGGGCCTGGGAAGCCTGTACCCTCTGGCATGGTTCAGTATGTTCCTCCTCGCACCCTCGATCGGCCGTGGCCCTGCCCATGAACACATCGTGACCGAGACATTTACCTATATCGGGGTTGGGGGGCTTGTCACTGGTATCGCCATCCTGTTCGCCAACCTGTTCATCGGTTCGTTCGGTACCAGGATGTAAGCTGCCCTGGGCTCCGCTCGAAGCCCTGTAGTTTCCTATCATCCGCCTTATCCCCGCAGCCCGGACCCTGCGGCAACCCGGTTTGGTCTTCGATGATTTCGCCACAGTCGTCTTTCCGAGCATGGGGATTACGGCATGTATTTCCGATAGCGGACAGGAATCACCCAGCTCTCAGAAGGCAGGACATAGCAGAATGCCCGCATCGGAAACATCGCCAGCAACCCGATTATAATTACAAAAGAACGGTCAATAATCGAGATTGTATTGATCTGGCGAGGAATGCGGATAAACCGCTCCGTCAAACCGGAACTCAAGAGTCAGCTCAACAGGCCGCTAAGATTCCGGGATAGCGGGTATGAGTCCTCCTCTGCCCGTCACCCCTTGCCCCACCTCCTCTCCCGGTGGGGCAATCTTCAATCATTGGGGTAAGATCATGAATGACAGCAGAAAAAAAGACAGACGTCAGTGGGAATCGGCCCCCGAATACCCGCTATCTGACAGCGAGAATGCGATGGTGACCACTAACCGGAGAATAATCCCGGATCGCAGGCTTGCCAATATCTCACTGGAAGAAAGGCAGATCATGCTATCTGAAATGCCAGACCCGATACCTGACAAGACGGACTGATGACCATTTGAAGCTTATGGTTTCTTTCCGGATCCTGGAAGGAGACCACTGCCCGGATTCTCTGCCGGGAAACACTGTCATGACCCGTTTCACAGCATAACTTCAAATATGCTGTGATTTTTCGTGCCATCACTTTCATAGTAGAAATTGTCCACGCCAGTGAGGGCAAAATAAATCCCCAGTCCACCTGCCACCCTTTCCTCCAGTGACCCTGCCAGTTCTGCATCTCCGGGGATATCGTACTGTCTCGGATCAAATGCTACTCCACCATCCTCCATTATCACCCGAAGCCTGTCATGTCTTGTTTCCGCATGGACAGATATGCTGGTTTTTTCACTAACGCACCGGGTTCCATGGGCAATGATATTGGATGCGATCTCGTCTACCGCCAATACCAGCCTGAATCGCCGCTCTTCCCCCAGTCCGGCTTCGTTCGCCGCTGCGGTAACAAAACCGCGCAAGCTTTCCAGATTCGCGCTTTCAGCAGAGATAACCAGTGACTTCATTCCACACCCTCTCATTTTCCCAGACTAGAATCCGGAAATGGCGGGTAAAATCGTTCATCAGCTTGCACTTCTGCCTTGCTACTATATGATTCAGAAAAACCATTTTTCTGTCCCATACGATATGTAGACCCGGACAATATCATGGAATTACACGCCAGGATTATATCCGATACCTTGCTCATTACCCTGACAGGTTCCATTGATACTGACTCAGCCGAGGATTTTCAGGACCAGCTGCTGGCACTGGCAGATCATCATGCCGAAGTATGCAAGGGACTGGTACTGGACCTCGGTAATACCGATTTTATTAACAGCACCGGCTTGCGTGCATTACTACTTGTTGCAAAAAAACTCTCCTCATCCGGGATTGCACTCGCTCTTGCCAACCCGCTCCCCGATGTGAAGGACGTCCTCAATATCAGCCGGTTTGACAGGATCCTGGGTATCCACACAACCGTCGCAGAAGCCATCTCCAGTTTTTCAACCGGGGACAGGACATCTGCTGTGGAGACAGCGCAACCGGAATCCAACCGGATCATGCGAATAAAATTCTGGGGAACCAGGGGTTCCATTCCCGTTACAAATCGTATCTCCGATATACGCTGGAAACTTCGTGAAGCACTGGACAAGGCAAAGGGTCGCGTCTTCTGCAATGATGAGGAACTTGAGCATTTCCTGGACTCCGATCTGAGCTTTCCGGTCTCCGGTACGTATGGCGGGAACACACCCTGCGTACAGATTGATACAGGAGGTGATGAGTATATTCTCTGCGATGCGGGAACCGGAATACGCCTGTTCGGCAACCAAGTCATGTCCAGCCGGGGCAAATCCTCGCCTGCTACCTTCCACATCCTGATGTCCCATCTCCACTGGGATCACATCATGGGTTTCCCCTTGTTCACACCGGCCTACATACCGGGCAACCGGATTCATATCTATGGATGCCATGATGAGATGGAGAGCGCCTTCCGCACCCAGCATTCTCACCCGGGATTCCCGGTACCGTTTGACGACCTGGAGGCAGAAATCGATTTTACTATTTTGAATCCGGATAAGAGCCACCAGATCGCAGGATGCAGGGTAACCCCCATGCTCCAGCTGCATACCGGCAATTCCTATGGTTATCGTTTTGAACGAAACGGCAGATCGGTTGTTTATTCGACTGATTCCGAGCACAAACATGATAATTCCAGGGAAGCCGACTCCTTTGCACATTTCTTCCGGAAGGCCGACCTGGTAATTTTTGACTCCATGTATTCGCTTGCCGACTGCATCACCATAAGACAGGACTGGGGACATTCCAGTAACCTGGCCGGTGTCGACCTGTGCCAGATCGCAGAGGCAAAGTGCCTGTGCCTGTTTCACCATGAACCTGCCTATACGGACCAGATGATTCACCAGGTACTCAAGGAAACCCGCCGCTACGAACAAATCTCCCGCAACAAGCATCCATTATCCATAATCGCCGCCTATGACGGGCTGGAGGTTAGCGTTTAGAGAGTGACGGAATTTTTAACGTCCCGATGAGCAGCAGGAATCAAGCCAGATCCTTACCTGCCGTTAGCCATATACGTCCATCAACTGATATCGGGTGTGATGCGAAAATCTCTTGCACTCATCGTCATATGCGCTCTTTTATTCTGGAACTGGCAGGCAAAAAGGTCCTTTCAGGTCAAAACCGCTATCCCTGCCGAGTATCCCGGGCGTTATACCTACGATCACCCCATTGACAACACACCCTACCAGAATGAAATCAATCCTGACGGGAAATCCTATGCCTACGGAGAATATCAGTTCTCCCCGCTTGCAGAATTCCAGGTCCGCGCACGGGTACTGGGTGTCAAGCATTATAGTCTGGGCAGGGAATCGGATCTTTCGCCTGTTGACCTGGCGCTGGGCTGGGGCCCCATGGCCAAGCCCGCCATAATAGATAGCATCCAGATCTCACAGGGTGGGCGCTTCTATATGTGGAAAAGCGAGAACCCTCCCTTACCGGTACGGGAGATATCCCGCCACAGCGCCAACATGCATTTCATACCTGCCAACGTGCAGGTGACAAGAGAGTTAATGCGGGTGGAATCCGGGGATACCGTTCGCTTCAGGGGCTACCTGGTCGAGATTAGCGGCATGGACGGATGGAAATGGCGCAGTTCACTAACCCGTAACGATACCGGTAACGGTGCCTGTGAAGTGGTGCTGGTCGACGACCTGACCGTTTTCAAGGACAGTTGACCCACCGGAAAAATACAGGAAAGCCTCCGGCGCGTGCCAGGGCCGGTTAGCACCAAGCCAGCCGGGAACACTCCGGTCACGCCATGAATGATCGCGTAGAGATTTGGGTTCACAAGATATTTTCCGAGGAAGCGGAATACGGGCTGTATTTCCGACTGAGGAAAATGGCTTGTGGATTCAAAGATCAAGTGAGGGCTCGTCATCGTGGTGAGAAATCCGGGCTAGCGTCCAACAGTGCGCGAAGAGCTGGCAAATATCCAGACAATCCCGAGTCCGGCCATAAGGGAATGCCTGGTTTCCACCAGTGGACTGTCATCAAACTCCGCGCCATCAAGATAATCATAACGCACAAACCCGCCCAGCCAGATCCGGTTGAACCGCCGCCGGATGGTAACGATCGCAGCACTACCACTGTATCCGCCCGATGCACGATAGGCCGGGCGTTCAGGCGTTTCGTACTTTGGTTTCACTTCGTAGAAATACTCATGGTATTTACCCGTGGCGAACACAGGCCCCAGACTGAGGCCGATATTCCATCCGCCAAATACATCCGTGTTGTACAGTCTGATATTGGGATTGAATATCCAGCCCACATGCCTGGCGCTGGTGAAGTCGGTTGCAATGACCGCCCTTACCGGCAATCTCAGGTTCAGTGTCTGGCGGGATGATATCTGCGCCAGCCGGATTTTCAGTTGCGGACCAATTTCAAAGGTCGGATCCAGATCCGGCATGCCCTTGCGGGCATTATTATCATCGCTCTTCGCCGGGAGAGACGCACTGGCACTCAGGTTCAGCTTCACACGATCCGAGTCAAAGAGTCGCAGTCTCGCCCCATCACGATCGATTTTCAGATACGTACCACGGTAGATCAGATACGGAAACGGCAGCAGAAAATTCTGCTGGTCCTCGGAACCCCGGTAGGCCGGGAAAGTGCCCTGGAAACCGCCTGCGCCTGCCTCCCAGAGTGGCAGTTCGCGCGGCTTTACCGGATTAGCCGTGCCAAGCAATGCAAGCACCAGAAGGGATTGCAGCCACGCGCGGGAATCTTCGTGCAGATTTGCCTTTTTAGATGTGTTCCACGCAATCCAGTATTTGTACATATTCAACCCGTATCCCGTACAGTCCGGGGCTGTCGAGTCCATCACGAGTGAGTATGGATTTTGCCAGGAAAATACATGATTATTCAGAACCCGCCACGAGGAACATATCCGGCGTAAGTGAGAAATTGCCAAAAACACCCGCATAAAAATATAGCATATTGTGATTAATCGGATCGGAGATGACGGAATGATGTTTAATTGTCATCTCCGGCCTCAGGCAGATCTATTGTCCTGCAAGTGATTACTGGTTTGCGAAACAGCCCTGGTCACCACCGCAAGCTGCACCTGCTGTATGATCAATCCAGAATGAGTGAACCATCTTGCCAGCCTTGCCCAGACAGGTTTGATACTGATCGCAATATGTTAATACCGGAAAAAGCCATCCAGTTCCGTGACAGCCGTTCAGCTCGATCTTGAAACCAGTGGTTTCACCTATCAGAAACGGGGAGGCATTCAAACCTGCAAGCAGGGTGACTGGCTGGTGAATAACCAGGGCGACACCCATACGGTGGACAAAGAGTCTTTCTCGCAAACCTAATCTGTACTCAGTATACGGGCAAATGCTGCAACACCGCAGGCACGCATTCCGGAACCAATCCCCTCCAGACACCGGCAAGTAAAATTCCAGTCCGCACATCACTTTATGCTGGCAACTCCATGAAATACATAGAGGTAATGATAGTACGGATGCCCGGTGTATTCAGAAGGTCTGTATCAGCCATATCCTGTCCTCGCAGGAAAACCGGCCCATCCGGATCCCGCCTCTGGTGATTCAGCATATGTAACCAAAAATATTTCAAACAGTTACACCTTTATCCAATCTGCCGGAGTGCCTTCGATAGGAGACCGTGATTCGGCAATGATGTGAATATTTCACTGTTATGAGGCGGATTGATGATCTATGATTCAGGTGAGAAAGGTAGCTGGCTACCGGATTGATTGCCTGGGCAGGCACTCGAGCCAGGCTGGACACGAATCACGAGTCCTTGCTCCGTACAGAGAGGCAGAATATTCCATGTCGACGGTTATGGTAATCGACGATCAATCGATCAGCTGCATGATCCTGCAGGAACTCATCTGGTCTGTGGACGAAAACATTCAGGTTGAGCCATTCTCCGACCCCATAAAGGCACTGGAATGGGCGAAGCTGCACACCCCGGACCTGATCCTGACCGATTACAAGATGCCGGGCATGGATGGTGTGGAATTTACGCTGTGGGTCCGCCGCATCCCCTCATGCACAGATATCCCGGTCATTATGATCACCTGTGTGGATGACAAGGCGGTACGCTACCGGGCGCTGGAAGCAGGCGCCACTGATTTTCTCAACAAGCCCATCGATCATCATGAATGCAGGGCACGCTGTCGCAACCTGCTGAAAATGCGCCAGCAGCAGCAAATCATCAAGGACAAGGCGCGATGGCTGGAACATGAGGTAGAAGACACGACCCGGAAAATTGCCTTACGCGAGCAGGAAACCCTGTTGAGACTTGCCAGGGCAGGCGAATACCGTGACGAGGATACGGGCAATCATATCCTTCGCATGGCGCGCTATTCTCGCCTGATAGCCGAAACACTGGGCCGGCCGGAAGAAGAGTGTGAGATCATCGAGCATGCAGCCCCCATGCATGATATCGGCAAGATCGGTATACCGGATCATATCCTTTTAAAACAAGGCAAGCTGACACCCGGGGAATGGGAGATCATGCAAAGACATTCCAAGATTGGTTTCAGAATACTCCAGGACAGCCCCTCCTGTTATCTGCAGACTGGCGCCATAATCGCGCACTCACACCATGAACGATTCGATGGCACCGGTTATCCGCAGGGCTTGAAGGGGGAACAGATACCGCTTGCCGCACGCATTGTGACGGTAGCTGACGTGTTTGACGCCCTGGTATCCAGAAGGCCGTACAAATCGGCCTGGACAAAGCAGTGCGCGCTGGATTACCTGGTTGAGAAAAAAGACGAACAGTTCGACCCTGATTGTGTGGATGCATTCCTGACCCGGGTAAGCCAGGTCGACAGCATCCACAGCATGTTCGCTGACGAATCGCGTATGAAACCGGACCAGAACGATTTTCAATCAATCTGAAACCTGTATGTTCTATTATAGTAGATATGCAAAAGCTGTTGTACATATCAAGCAAGACAGGCGATCACCATCATATCGCCCGCCACCTGGCGAGTTGGGGAATTGAACTTGAACAGGTGAACTCCTGTGCCAGGGCTTTTTCCTGCTTGATCAATGTCTATGATGCGGGAGATCCAATAACCCTGGTGCTCCTGGACGGGACACGGCTGGATTGTAACCCTGTTCATTTCGCCCGAACCATCGGCAGTGACCGCCAGCTGGCTGAAACCCGCCTTGTCCTGATAGCACCGAAGATTAGTGAGCATGACAATATCCAGCTCCTGTATGCCGGCTACTCCAGCGTGCTGGATGTGCCCGTTGATAAAACCCTGCTCTTCAATGCACTGCATGACCAGCCCGTATCGTACGGTTTACCGACGAATATACCCCAGATTATCGACCGCTATCAGCAGCACCGTCCCCCTGCCTCACCCATGGACGTACTCGTCTGCGAAAAAGATGAAGTCACCCGCCGCATGATAATACGGCTCCTTGAGCGCGATGAGCACAGGGTGTATGAGGTCAGCGACGGAGAGCAGGCCTTGCAGGCCCTGGAAAACCACGCCTTTGACCTCGCCATCATCGATATGGACATACCCGTGATCAGCGGTAACGATGTGGTCAGCACCTATCGGTTCACCCACATCAATCGCCTTGAAATGTTGTTTATCCTGATAACCGATGCAGTCTCGACAGATACACGGGAGAGAGAGGCTGGTGTAGATACCGTACTGACAAGACCAGTCAGGCCCCGCGCGCTGCTCGATGCGCTGACCGAGGTCAGCCGCAAATTCCGATCCGGCACTGCAGCTGATTCCGGTACAGCACCACTGAGAGACGCCGCCGTCAGATCCATGTACCAGAATCTGCCCGTGCTGGATCACGACCTGTTACAGGAACTGGAGGAACTGGGACGGGATTATGATTTCCTGGAGCTGCTCAGTGAAAGTTTTTTGCGCGATATGGACAAACTCCTGCAACAGATGACCCATGCCTTTGCGCAACACAATCACGAGCGCTTCATGGATTGCGCCCAGGCACTCAAAAGCAGCGCGGCCAGCATCGGTGCCAAACTTCTTTATGATCTGAGCACCAGGGCTTGCCAGCTTTCACCAACTCATTCAGGCCCGGATGTACTGTCCCTGCTACATGAAATCGAGGATGCCGGTAAATCCACTCGCGAGAGCCTGAATGCCCATCTGAAGCAATACAAGCTTAACTTTAGGGAAAGATAGCATATCCCTTTTTTTTGCAACGGATAGACCAGCCTGCCCGTCGCCAATAGCATCCTGTCAGCGACAATCTCTCTATAAGCACCCAGCCACATTGATCACGGCCATGCAGGCACTGCACCGGGATGACTTGCGGTCAATTCCCTATCCACACCACTGCCCTTGAACCGGTTAAACAATCAAAGCGTCACGTAATACGGCCGATATGGTTTGGTATTGACTCAACCATATAGTTTATGCACGCTACAACCGTCTTTTCACCGAATAGCGAGTTGAGTTCCTGGCTTCAGTATGTATCCAGCCAACAAGACTTCATACCCGGTGTATGGCCAATCATCACTATTTGAAAAACCTCAGGGGGAACAAACAATGAACCAGACGACTTACGTCAGCAACAAGTCCGATCGTCCACAGCAACTGAATATCCGTCATGATCATGAATACCAGGCTGTGTGGGCCGAGATGTCCTTTACCGGTCGGCCAAGCATGAGCATGGATATTCTGAATGATCTGGCAGCAGCCCAGGATGAGATCTCCGCCCTGTGCAGGAGCAATGCTATAAACCGCTCCGGTTACTGTCCCAGATTTCAGGTTCTGAGTTGCGCGACACCGGGGGTATTCAGTCTGGGTGGCGATCTTGCCTTTTTTCTGGAGACTATCAGGAAGCAGGACCGACCCGCACTGATGCAGTATGCAACGACATGTATCGATATCCTGTACAAATCCGTTTCCGGTTATGGGTCGGATCTGACAACCATTGCACTCGTACAGGGAGAGGCACTGGGTGGCGGATTCGAGGCGGCTCTTTCCTGTAATGTAATTATCGCCGAACGCGATGCAACATTCGGCTTTCCAGAGACACTGTTCGGCATGTTTCCTGGAATGGGTGCCTTCAGCCTCCTGGCCAGGAGGATAACGCCCGCCATGGCGAAACGTCTCATAGAAAGCGGCAACGTCTACACCGCGGATGAATTATATGAAATGGGCGTCATCGACAGGGTTGTTGCCAACGGTGATGGTTCCAGGTCGGTTTATGACCTGATCAGGGAACGCAGAAATCGCATTACGGGATTTCATGGTCTGGAACGCGCCATGGCCGAGGTGAACCCGGTTTCGTACGAGGAACTGTCGAATATCGTTACTATCTGGGTCGACACAGCCCTGAAACTAAGTGATAAAAGCCTGCGTCTAATGGAATATCTGCTGGATGCCCAGAACAAACGCTGGGAGGGCGTAGACGAGAAACCGGTTGCGAGACTTCCACAAATTGCAGCACAAAGTCCCGGCGAGCACACCACAAGCTCTGCCGCCTGACCCGCAGTACGGACTGGAGAGAGGAGGATCCTTGTGATGTATTGAGGCTGCAGGCAGGGTACGGATTTGCCAAAAGACCGCGTGTTCTCAGGCCTGCTCCGATGGGTAATCGTGGCGGTGCAGCGGGCCAAAGGCACGTTCAGGACATCGTAACTTATAGCCCATTCCTGGAAGGC
>JARFQV010000192.1 GCA_029287615.1 Pseudomonadota bacterium
GTTCGCCTGTGCGCCGATTGCATTGGTGAAGCGGCCGATCGGATTGTGTATCAGGTAGCTCCAGCGGACCCTGATGATACTTCTGATAAGCCGTAACCTAATAACGGTTTATAATTCAGCAACGGATGAACCCACGTTTACCATGGGAAGAAAATTCAGCAGCGACGTATGGGTCATCTTGGTGATGAAGATGTAGATCAGAATTGCGATTTCCATCGGAATCCCTTGGCTCAACATCGTGTCGCGCACAAACTCGGTCAGGGGTGACGGGTCTTCCTCCTGCACACCACCAGCGACGGTGAGTAATGGTACGAGACTGACAAAACCAACCCCCTCCAGCAGGCTTGCGATCAGCAAACAGGCCAGAACCGCCCAGGAATTCACACCTTCCGCGGTAAAAAAGATTTTCAGAATCGTGCGCACGGTATCTTGCTACCACCTTGCTGAGATGCAACCTGAAGTCAGCCGCAGCCTTCGCCTCGAGTCACGGTCACCATGGGGACGGGAACCAGGCCGGCTATCGCGGGCTTCCATGACAAACATCGAATAATAATGGTTTGACTCCGCGGCCGTCAAAGACAACCTTCCCCGGCCAGGGCTTGCCGGGCGGTGGGTAACAGACCTCGTTGGATGAATAGTTGATTCAACCGGATATCTCACCATCGGGCCGTGACCGGCGGATCAAAAATACAGGTAACCCTCCTGCCGAAGCCGCTCGATCTCACCGGGACCATAGGGTATCTGCTCGATGAAGGCCGGAATATCCTCACTCCCCAGACCCAATTCCCTCATCATTGTCTGGCAGACCTTTACCTCGATCTCCCTGAAGGCATCCAGCTTTGCGGCAAGATCGACAATATCCCGATACTTCCCGTAATTACGGATGGCAAAAAAATCGATCTCGGGACCATGCAGGACCAGCGCGATACCGGCTTGTTCACCAGTCCTGCGCGGAGCTGTGGCCAGGTCTTCCAGCCGGTTGAGAATCGCGCGCATTTCTTCGGGGGTGTGAACGCTGAGATCATACACCGCCCGTTCACCGGCACCCGGGATGGGTGATGCGATGGCGGGTGAGGGTAACTCACTATCGGCTGCCACCTGCGCGGTAAGTGGCGTAAGCGTTTCCGCCGGTCCTGATGCCCGGAGATACCAGGCGACCGATATCACGATAAGAGCCGCTATCAGCAACGGTGTCAGGAAACGTGTCATAGGCACTGCTTTGCCGGTGCCACCTCACTATACCGGCCGTTACCGGGGAACTGCACTCGACAGTACGGGCATGGGTCCCGGTTCGGCAGGATACAGTGGCGGGTCAGATAACCCGCCACTGCGGCTCAGCTACTTACACTCGGCACTGCTGTAGAAAGCAGCCAGGTTGTCGATATCGGCATCGCTCAGTGGTTTTGCCATTGGACTCATCATCGGGTCCGAGCGTGTACCGTCGCGAAAGGCCTTCATCTGCTTGACGAGATAAGCCTCCTTCTGGCCGGCCAGATTGGGCCATATTGGATTGCTGCTCACGCCGCTTGCACCGTGGCAACCGGTGCAGGTTCCTGACTTGGCCTTGCCGGCTGCGGCATCACCACCTGCCATGGCAGCTCCATGCAAACCCACCAGTGCACCCGCGAGGGCTATGATCAATACTTTCTTATTCATGTAGGATTACTCCGTCTGTCATTGAAATGAATACAGCAGATATGTTTATTTGCACCTGGATACCCTGATGGGGCAAACGGGGAAAACATTACATATATCTGAATCTGAAGCCTTATTTTCTCAAATGCGACCCTGAGTGTAAACGCAGCTTGAGTTTGGATATGCGTACACGGGCCTCAGATCCGTTGCCGCAAGTCCGCCCCGATGAGCGACATGCAGCCCGCACCCACCAAAGTTTCCGTAACCAATTGAATAATATGACTTCGTTTATTGGCAGACCTGGCCAGTGGGGATCCCGAGGTGAAAATCCGGATACCGTATCAGGAAGCCAGCCAGAACCACCAGATGATGAGCACGACCAGTGCCAACCCGCAGAGGTTGACCAGCAGTTCGACATTCATCCGCTTTCCGGAGAACGGTAGGAACGCAGGCGATTGGCGTTGCTCACCACAGTCACGGAAGACAGCGCCATTGCCGCACCGGCAATCATTGGATTGAGCAGCACCCCGGTCAGCGGATACAAGACGCCGGCTGCAACCGGGATTCCCAGACTGTTGTAGATAAATGCCCCGA
Source organism: Pseudomonadota bacterium (assembly GCA_029287615.1). Taxonomy (GTDB): domain Bacteria; phylum Pseudomonadota; class Gammaproteobacteria; order UBA9214; family UBA9214; genus JARFQV01. The sequence goes on from JARFQV010000192.1 coordinate 2,230, forward strand.
ACAGGTTTTGCCAGATATTACGAACCGTTGCCCGTGAAATAGCGATAGCATCAGCCACACCGTCCAGGGAATCACCCATCAGCGCCACATCAGCGCTCTCGATCGCGACATCGGTGCCGGTTCCAATGGCAAATCCGACATCCGCGCGCGCCAGTGCCGGCGCATCATTGATACCGTCACCCACCATGGCCACAACCCAGCCACGCTGCTGCAATTCGGCAATCTTGTCGGCCTTGCCGGCCGGCATGACCCCGGCGAACACCTCATCGACAGCAACCTCGGCTGCGACCGCACGGGCTGTGAGTTCATCGTCTCCGGTTACCATCATCACCTTCAGGCCGGATTCCTGCATGCGTCTGACAGCGGCCCCGGAATCTGCCTTCACCGGATCTGAAACGGCCACAATACCGGCTGCCTCGCCCCCCACGGCAAGATACATCGGCGTATGCGCCTCAGCGGCCAGCCTGGTTGCCTGTTCGGGCAGGCCCTGTAAATCGATACCGTAATCCTCCATTAATCTTCGGTTACCAAACAGGATCTGCCGGCCATCCAGATTGGCCAGGACACCGGAACCGGGACGGGCCTGGAAATCGCTGACTGCCGGTATTTCGAGATTGCGTTTGTTTGCTGCATTCACCACAGCCTCTGCCAGTGGATGCTCGGAACCAGCCTCCACGCTGGCCGCCATGCGTAATACCCCGGACTCGTCCCAGCCAGGCAGTGCGACGATTTTCGTGACCAGCGGATGTCCCTCGGTTACCGTGCCGGTCTTGTCGAGCACTACCATCGTCAACTGCCCGGCCCGCTGCAAGGCCTCGCCGTTGCGTATCAGGATACCGTATTCAGCCGCCTTTCCGACGCCGACCATGATGGATATGGGTGTAGCGAGCCCAAGCGCGCAGGGACAGGCGATGACAAGCACCGTAATTGCCGTCACCAGGGCATAACTGACGCGGGGATCCGGTCCAAAGTTGAACCAGGCAAGGAAGGTCAGTACCGAAATGACCAGCACCGATGGGACAAACACGGCCGATACACGATCAACCAGACGCCCGATCGCGGGTTTGGAATTCTGTGCCTGCCTGACCATCTCAATGATACGCGCCAGAACGGTATCCTTGCCAATATGACGGGTCCGGAACAGAAAGCTGCCACTCCGGTTAATCGTCCCGCCCACCACTTCGTCTCCGACATACCTGGCCACCGGTATCGGTTCACCGGTCAGCATGGACTCATCGATGCTGGACTGTCCCTCAACAATTGTCCCGTCAACCGGTATCTTTTCGCCCGGGCGCACCCTGACCGTCTCGTCCAGCCCGACTTCACCGACGGGTATATCTACCTCCCTGCCATCCCGAACCACGCGCGCCGTCTTCGGCTGCAATCCAACAAGACGCCGGATCGTAGCCGAGGTCCTGCCACGCGCTCGCATCTCCAGTGCACCGCCGAGGCTGATCAGCGCAAGAATCACTGCGGCCGCCTCGAAATAGGCATGTCTGGACAGCACGGGTACCGATTGCGGGAATAGAACCACGGTCATGGAAAACAACCACGCGCTGCCCGTACCGAGCGCGATCAGCGTATCCATGCTGGCCTTGTGCCTGAGCAAAGACCTCCAGGCCCCGGTAAAGAAGTGACCGCCGGAATAGATCAGCACACCGAGTGTCAGGATTCCCGTCATCAACCAGAACCACCCGCCTTCCCCCGCCTGCAGTTCAGGCAACCACCCGAACCACCCGCCAACCATGAGCGGCAGGCCAAGCGAAGCCGCGACCGCTGCCTTGCGAAGCAGGTTGCGGTAGAGTGTGAATTCAGTGGCTTCCTGCTCCTCTTCCGCCTGCACGCCACCGAGTTCCGCAGCCTCGTAACCGGCATCCGCAACGGCCTGGATCAGAACCGTTGCCGTAGCCTCCCCGGTTACCTGTGCGGTGTGTTCGGCAAAATTAACGCTGACCTGGTCAACACCGGCAACGCTGCCCAGCGCTTCCTCCACGCTGGATACGCAGCCGGCACAGCTCATGCCGGAAACGGAAAGGTGAATCACAGATCGATCAGACATGGTGAAAAGGCAATCCGGTATGATTGAGGGCATTCAACCGGTTTTCCGTAGATACTATTCTATACTAACACAGGCGAGACCAGGCTCCGGACTGGCTGGCCGCCTGTTACAGGCAAAGAGAAACATGGTATTGCCGTTTACACCCGAAAGGCCGTGCCATGGTCATGCGGACATCCCTTGCCCGCTGATTGACAAAGAGCCCCTTGACCGGATCGTGATTCACAAGGAAAGCAGACATGGACCCTGAGTTCTGGCGTCAGCGATGGAAGGAAAACCGGATCGGGTTCCATCAGCATGAAGTCAATCCATATCTGATTCGCTACTGGCCGGGACTTGAACTTGATCCAGGTTCGAGGATCTACGTTCCCCTGTGCGGGAAGAGTGCCGACATGTACTGGCTTTCAGAACAGGGCTACCGGGTTATCGGTGTCGATATCAGCGCAATCGCCATCAGGGCCTTTTTCAGCGAAAACGACTTGCAGGCAAGCCGAATCCCCGGCGAACAGGCCACACACTGGAGCAGCGAACAGATCGACCTGATCTGTGCCGATTTTTTCGAACTTGGCCGGGAGGATATCGGGCGCATTGGTGGCTTTTACGACCGCGCCGCCCTGATCGCACTACCTGCGAAAAGGAGACAGCATTACGCCAGCCGTCTGTCCGAACTGACCGACACCGGGACGACCGGTCTGCTGGTCAGCCTCGACTATGGCCAGGAACGCATGGAGGGTCCCCCGTTTTCGGTCAGCGAGGATGAACTCCGCCAGTTATTCACAGACCGGTTCACGATAGAGAGGCTCCACTCGGAAGATGTAATTGAAACCAGGCCCCGCTTCCGGGACAGGGGCCTGGACAGGCTGATCGAAAACGTCTTCCAGCTCAGGCGGAGGTAAACACCCGGGCT
>JARFQV010000239.1 GCA_029287615.1 Pseudomonadota bacterium
GTGTACCCCATGCGGTGTGTACCGGTAGATTCTCTTGGATGCCTTGCCACCCCTGGTGAGCTTCTCACGCTGAATTGTCGCGCCATTGTAGGGATTGAACCAGATTGCGGCGCCGACTGTATAGGATTTTACGATTGAGTGGCCGTAGGCGGAAACCCCGAGGCTAAGCAGGTCCTCTGGCGCAGCCGGCAAAGGCAGTTCAGGCAGATCGGATGGTACCGCTGCCTGCATAGCCTGGGGGTCAGACTTCGTAATCCGCACCTCTGTAGAAAGACTGCCCAGCACGGTCGTATCAGCATAGCGCAGTCGCGTCCAGCTTGGCATTTTCGGCTCCGGCGCGGAATTCTCCATCCCCCCTGCGGTAAACGGCAGGGCGGCGGGCACCGTGATAAACGGCACCAGAATCGCCATCAGCCGCCAGATATCGGTGCTCACATAAGAAAATATCCTGCTCATTAACCGGGTACTCCAGTAATTCATTGGCTAAAGACAGCCGTTCGTTGCCATAACTCTGACACCAAAACTGCCAAAAGTTTGATAGTTACCAACGCCCGCAGACAGAAATTACCGGCCTTCCTCATCCGGAGATTCCCAAAGGCGGAAATTTTAATCCTGTTCTCAACAAGTTGCATCAAGTCTGATTTATATACCCATAAACTGGCACAGATGATGCTTCATTACCAGTACTGCACAGACACCACATACAGGATGGAGGAAGCAATCATGTACGAACATTATGACAAAACAGAGTTGGCCCTGCTGGAAAACACGGTTCAGGATGAGGCCGAATTTCCCTGGTTCCTCGATCACTGGGAACTCGGGGACTTCGAGGATATCCTCTCCGGAACCCTGTCAGACATGCTGCGGTAAGTCCCTGAACCCTGCCAATCGGAGTGACACCATGCTGAGATCCATACTGCATCTGCTGGTAACAAACAAAGTAGCCGTCAGTGACTCTGCCTGTACCGACAACCTGGCGGGTATGCTGGGCACGGACGATCTGAGGCTGTTGCGCACCGCCATCCAGACCGGAGTCGTCAGTGAGGGCGGCTACCTGACAGCCTACGGAAAACAGCATCTGGCCCATGAGGAAATCCCGCAGCGCTGACTGATGCGCTAACAGCGTGCCTTACCCCCGCTTCACAGCGGGGCCATGTGTTATTCTATACCGGCTGTCACCTCGCGATCACCGGAACGGGACAGGGACCTGTTTGAGCGGGTATGAAGCACAGACCCGCTACAGGCATGCTGATAACGCATCGTCTTGCATCAGCAATAAAGAAGTCATTCATAAAACAGCGTTCAGCCAGCACCTGGCGCAAGCCGACATGACCCTGCTGACAATGGAAACAAGATGACAGAGGCACAAGCGGACACCTTCACCGAAACCCGGTCAGCCGGCAATCAATCCGCCGGTGTGGGAGACTGTTTACTGCTCGTTGATGACAATCCGACCAATCTGCAGGTCCTGTATCAAACACTGGACCGGCGCGGTAACAAGCTTCTGATTGCCAAGAACGGGGAACTCGCACTCTCCATAGCCAGAAAGGCGAACCCGGCATTGATCCTCCTGGATATCATGATGCCGGGTATCGATGGCTATGAAGTCTGTCGCCAACTGAAGGAGGATCCCGAAACCAGTAATATTGCCATTATCTTCCTGTCCGCCCTTGATGATACCAGTGACAAGGTCCGTGGCCTGGACCTGGGCGCCGTCGATTACATTTCCAAACCTTTCCACCCGGAAGAGGTAATCGCCCGTGTAGACAACCATCTCAAGATCCGGCGACTGGAACGGAACCTGTCCAGACGCAACAAGGAGTTAAAGGCAGCGAATGACCGGATGAAAGGCGACCTCGAGGCTGCTGCGAAGGTACAGCGGGCACTGCTGCCGACCGATCCGCCGCGGGCCGGAAACTCGGTGTTTGCCTGGGAGTCTCGATCCTGCGACGAACTCGGGGGAGACTCACTCAATTTATTCAATATCGATGACCGCTATGTCGGCATGTACGTGCTGGACGTCTGCGGACATGGTGTCCCCGCAGCCCTGCTGGCCTTTACCGTTACCCATACCCTGTCCTCGGACAGGTCACTGCTGGTGGAGGAAGAGGAGGCCGACGGTGAACGCAGGATCATCAGCCCGGCGGTGGTAGCCGCTCGACTGAACGGGATGTTCCAGATGGACTCCCGATCACTGCTCTACTTTACATTCCTCTATGGTGTCCTGGACACACATACCTGGCAGTTCCGGTTCATCAGCGCGGGTATACCGGGTCCCCTGATCGTACATCGTGACGGCATGACCGAGGTGCATGACATACCCGCTGTACCGATTGGTCTGCTCGAGGATTCTGACTACCAGGATACGATCCTGGATCTCAAACCAGGTGACCGGCTGTATATGCATTCCGACGGGATCATGGAAGAGCGCAATGCAGATCGGGAGGAATTCGGCAGGGACAGGATCCGTAAGCTGCTCTCCAGCAGTCGAAACATATCACTCGATACAACCCTGAATCTGCTGCTGGGCGAAGTCGAGACATGGCACGGCAGTGAAAGCCTGAGCGATGACGCCACCATAGCGGCCATCGAGGTAAGGGACTAGTGTCATGGAAAATCTGGTTGGCCATGCCCTGACAGCGTTCATGGGCTTCTTCGCTATCATGAATCCGGTTGCCAATACCACGGTCTTCCTCGGTCTTACATCCGACGACGACCCGGCCACCAGACGCATGATCGCGAGCAAGGCACTGATACTCACCTTTGTCATTATCCTGGTGTTTTCCGCAGGGGGGAAACTGATCTTCGAGTTATTCGGCATCACACTGCCCGCCTTCCGCATTACCGGCGGCCTGCTGGTGTTTCTGGTGGGTTTCCACATGCTGGAGGGGGAACAGTCGAAGATCCATCACCCGAACCGGGAAGACGCCAACCAGTCCAGACAGGCAGAACTGGATGTGGCGATCACACCGCTTGCCATGCCGATCCTCGCTGGTCCGGGTACGATCGCAACGGTAATGAACTTTGTATCAGACGGTGGCCTTACCGAACTTGCCATCACAGCCACCGCCTTTTTCGTTCTCTGCGTGATCACCTACTTTTTCTTCATCTTTGGCGAGCGTTTTGTCAAATATATCGGTGTGAACGGAATCAAGGTCATCACCCGGCTGATGGGACTGATACTGGCCGTCATCGGGACCCAGATGGTGATCGTTGGCGCCGGAGGCGCCATCACGGCCTTCCAGGCAGGCGAATACGCCGCAAAGATCGATCTTTTACCGCTGTTAAACGCGGTTTACGCGGGATTATGAGACAGATACTGGCAAAAAACCGTTTTTTTCACCTTCTGTGTTGCAGATCAATGAATCGATTACAGGATAGTGGTATTAGTATATTTATCGGGCGGTGCCTACTGTGATGTACGCACAGGAAAGAAATCATGTATCGGCGATTGCTTGAGGCGGTGGATGGCTCCCGGGACAACAGTCGTTTTGCCGGGGAACAAGGGACGGCGATCACGTCATCTGATTGCCTGCCGACTGCAATTCCGATACGTGCCGCGCAGATGGGGCTTCCATCTGGTCGCTAATCGTGGTCCGGGGTGCCACAGAGCCAAACATGCCACGCTGATAACCCGGATGATCTCCTCCTGTAGCGTCACGTCCTGGCTGAGTGCTGAAAGGGAGGAGGCGGTATGCTGAACATAATACTGTTGGTTATTGCGGCTACCGTGCTGCTGTTCATGTTCCAACCTCGTTTAACCAAAAGTGAATCCTGGCAGGCGACACTCACGCCACTCTCATCCATAATCGGCAGCGGGTTTCTGATCATAGCTCCATTGCTTGCAAGCGTGGTCGGCGTGTACTCTCCTCTTGCGGTGACGGCCATCGTTGTGCTCGCCTATGCGATTGGTGGCGTCATTCGTTTCAACATTACTCATGCCGAACCCCTCCTGCATGACAGGGAAGCTCACCCTGTACTATACAAAATCGATTTGTTCGCCAATACCGCCCTTTCATTCGCCTACGTGACGGCGGTTGCGTTTTATCTGTCACTGCTGTCTTCTTTCCTGCTGACCTACCTGGGTTTTGAGGATTCACCTGGTTTGGAAAGGACCCTGACAACCATCATCATAATCTTTATTGCCACGACCGGTTTTCTACGCGGACTGGGGGGACTCGAGAAACTGGAAGCCTATTCAATGTCCGTACAGCTGTCTATTGTTGCAGCACTGTTGGTCGGGATAATCGTATACGACTACAACTTCTTACAATCCGGGCGCCCGCTCGACTTTGATGTACAGGACAGAAACTGGATAACCAAGGCATGTATCCTGTGCGGTATCCTGCTGGTAGTACAGGGGTTTGAGACATCGCGGTTTCTGGGTGAAAAATATAGTGCTGATATTCGTGTACGAAGCATGCGTCGGGCACAATTAATATCAGGCGCCCTCTATGTGGTATCAGTCATTGCATTGATGCCGATTGTGCAACATCTCGACCTTGCGAATATCCAGATCGCAGAAATCGTTTCCGCGACCGGACTGGCGGCGACCGCGCTGCCCCTTATGCTGATTGTGGCCGCAATTATGAGCCAGTTCAGCGCAGCGGTTGCCGATACTGTCGGTGCCGGATGTCTGGCGAGTGAAAGCAGTAGTGGGAAATTATCGACCAACAGAGGCTACCTGCTGGTATCACTCTTTGCAATCCTGTTGATCTGGACTGCCGATCTCCTTGAGATCATCTCCTTCGCTTCACGAGCTTTCGCACTGTATTACCTGTTACAGTGTGTAGTTGCCATAATCGCCAGCCGCCATCATTACGAACGCAGAGTCCACCGTCTGCACCGGACACAGTTTGCCACAGTGGCAACCATTCTGGCTTTAATTGTGATATTTGCGATTCCCGCAAAATAGACACCCACCAGGGGATCTGGTGAGTATTCCTGCCGTCCCAGTAATCACGACAGGCAGGTTGCTTTCAGCAGGCAGCCGTTCCATCAGCGGCAAGATCGGTGGATAGACCTGATCAACCGGGACTCGCCCCGCCCTCTTCTAGCGGTTCATCCAGCTTCTCTTTCATCTGTACCAGCAGACCATCCATCCCCTTGTCATTGACGATCGTCTGGTAGTTGGAGCGATAGGTCTGCACCAGGCTGACCTCCTCGATCACCACATCATATACCAGCCATTTATCGTTCATGAGCTGCAGCTTGTAGTCAATCGGTATATCGGTATTTCCGGAAACGATGACGGTATCGACCATCGCATATTTTTCCTTCTTGATCTGTTCCTTGCCGTATCGCACCTTTTCGTCCGTATAGGCCCTGACCCGGCCAAGATAGGAATTGGACAGCAGCTGCCGGAAGAGTTCGACGAAGCGCGCCTTCTGCTCGGCACTGGCCTTTCTCCAGTTTTTCGCCAGCACGCGCTGCGCCATACCCGTAAAATTGAACCGCTCATCAACCAGGGCAAGGATTTTTTCATCCTTGATGCCATTCGCACCCGGATTGTCCTTGAGAATAACCAGAATGGCGTCGACGGTTTCTTTCAGCTGGTCTGTTGGACCTGGTGGAGCGGCATGGGCCACCATGGCCAGCCCCAGCATCAGTACAGCCAAGCATAAACCGGTAACTTTCTTTATCATGAAAACCTCCGTCAAAGGGGGTGGCCAATGTTTCAGGCAATAGCCGCTTGTTTGTTATAAAGATACACCTATTTTGCGATCAGTGCCTCCCTCCGCTGCATGAAAGCGTCCCGAATAAACAGGTAGGGATCAAGCTGCTCCTCCTTGATACTCTCATAGGTATCCTTGTCGAGCGATAGTTTCGTCTGCAGTTCGATAAAGAGGACATACCAGTAATAGTCACCGTCCGCGATGTAGCTCCAGGGATTCAAATAGAGGTTGTCCAGAAAAATACCGATTCCGTCGCGTACATTGGATGGCCCGAACACGGGCAGGACAATATACCATCCCGGCCCCAGACCCCAGACACCAAAGGTCTGTCCAAGGTCCTCATTGACCCGTTGCATTTCGAATCGGTTCCTTGCCGGATCGAACAGACCGAGTACACCGACTGTCGTATTGATCGCGAATCGCTGTACCACAATCCCGGCTGTTTCAAACCTGGCCTGCAGCAGGGAATTCACCAGACGAATGGGCATCCTTATGTTGAAAAGGAAATTATCTACCGATTCGCGGGCCGGCTCGGGAACGAACCGGTAGGCTCTCGCAATCGGCTTGAACAGGTAGGTATAGAGTTTGTCGTTGACCCAGAAAATACCGCGATTCAGTTTTTCCAGCGGATCGGATACCTCGATCTGCGGTTCATCCTCGGCGAAGGGGTCATCTTCCAGAAACTCCTCATCCAGAATCTCCTCGTCCGGTAATTCCTGTTCACCGGCAACTTCGGCGGGTTGGCCGGGAACCTCTTCCGACCAGCACGTCGACAGGGGAAAAATCAACAGGCAGAATAAAGCCAGAATGACGCCGAACCGGCACGAAATTCCTGAACCTGAAGACATTAGCTATCGGTTTCAAAAATATACTTGCTGATCAGTTCTTCCAGGCTGATCGACGATTCCGTTTCCATGATCTCCCCGCCGGGGGGGATGAGTTCGTCCGCACCGCCAGCTGAAATCTTGATGAACTTGTCTCCGATGATACCGTTGGTCCGTATCGAAGCGATCGAATCCTCCTGCAGTTCGATCTCATTGGGGATGGACATTTCAACCACGGCCTCGTAGTCCAGGTTATCAAATCGAATCTTGCCCACGGTACCTACCCTGACACCGGCCATCTCGATAAACGCCCCTTCCTTGAGACCGGAAATGGAATCGAATCGTGCGGTCACCGTATAGCGGTCCCTGTCGTGGAAGAACCCGATATCACCCATCTTGACAGCAATGAAGCTGAATGCAGCCAGCCCGAGTACGAGGAAGAGTCCCACTACAGTTTCTATACTGAATCGGTTCATACGCATCGCTCTCCAGTTAAGAATTCAGGCCGCCCCTGTTCAGGCCCTGTATGGGACCAAAGCGCAGCGGCAAAACCCGAATGCCATTTCATTATCGAACCGCTCTCCCCGTCAACTAGCCATACCCGGTTCATGCATCAATGCACTGATCAGGTAATCGGCAAACAGGATAGCTATCGAGGAGAGGACAACCGCATTGGTCGTGATCCTGCTTACCCCCTCGGCACCATAGGCACCCGAGCGGTCCAGGTGCAGCAGAAAGCCCTTGGCACTGGCGATCCAGACTATGATTAGCCCGAATACAAGCGACTTGACCAGCCCCATCTGGATATCTGACCACAAGACACCATCATACATGCCCTGGAAATAGGCCCCTTCGCCCACGCCGAATATCAGCACACCGACGAGATAGCCTCCCATGATTCCAATGAAGATGAAGATGAAGGTAAGCACGGGGAGCGAGATCACACCGGCGATGATCTTGGGCGCGATGAGATAGCGGTACGGATCGATAGCCATGCATTCCAGCGCATCGATCTGCTCATCGCTACGCATGATACCGATCTCGGCACAAATGGCCGAACCCGCACGTCCGATCACCATAAGCGCGGTAAGCACCGGACCCATTTCACGAATCAGGCTGATACCTACCGCCGACCCGAGCAGGTTGACCGAGCCGAAGCGAACCAGGGTATTGTAGAATTGGAGCGCAATCACCATTCCCGTAAAGGTACCGGCCACCAGGATCACCAGCATCGAACGGGCGCCGATAAAATGTATCTGCTTGACTACGGGAAACAGACGATAGGGAGGCATGACCATTCGCTGCAGGGTAGTAAACAAAAAGATCGTCAACAAGCCCGCCTGATTCAGGAAGTACAGGGCATCACCGCCAATTTTATCGAGGATTCTTTTCATCGACTGGATCGGTCCTTTTGCAGATAGCCGCTAACCGGTTACTGGATATGCCCTGTCAGGCGACGCAGATATTCATCCGGCTCAAGTTGTTCCTCTACGGAACGGCGATTGAGGAAATCCTGTACCCGCTCGTCATCGCAGTTTCGCACTTCTTCCGGCGTTCCGGTTATGGCAACGGAACCCTGGAAAAGGATCATGATACGATCGGCAATCCGAAAGGCGCTTTCCAGTTCGTGGGTAACCACCACGATGGACATTCGCATGGCTTCGCGCAGCATCAGGATGGATTCATCCAGTGCCGCCGAGACTATGGGGTCCAGGCCGGCGGAAGGTTCATCAAAAAACAGCAGCTTGGGATCCATGATTACCGCCCGGGCCAGACCGGCCCGCTTCAACATGCCACCGGATAGTTCGGACGGCATCAGGTCCTCGAATCCGGCCAGGTTCAGCATCTCCAGCTTCATTCGGGTCATGATCCCGATGGTAGCGTCATCCAGGCGCGAGTGTTCCCGTAGCGGCAGCTGAACATTCTCCCCCACGGTCATGGAGCCGAACAGGGCACCGCTCTGAAAGGCCACTCCGAACTGTTTGCGAAGTTCGTAAAGCTCCTTTCGGCTTGCATGGGTGATATTCTTTCCCAGCACAGATACACTTCCGGAGGTTGGCGTATTGAGACCAAGGATGTGCCTCAAAAGCGTGGTCTTCCCGGAACCGCTTCCCCCCATGATCACGAATATCTCGCCCTCATTCACCGTCAGATTCACGCCATGGAGGATCTCCCGGCCGCCATAGCCGGCAACGAGGTTATTGATCTCGATAACAGGAGGGTTGGATGTAGGGTTCATATCATCAACCAGACCGGCTTGCCGGTCTACTGCGAATGCTTGACAGGGGGATACAGGTACAGACCAGGTACCATCTCCTCACCGCATGGTGAAAAACACCTGCTAACCGTCTTTGCCGGTATAATCACTTACCGAATCCTTGATACTGAAGACCTTGTCCAGACGTGCGAGTTGCAGGACCTTCATCGCGGGCGTACTGACGCTGACCAGCCCGAATTTCACCTGATTCGCCTTGGCCATCCTGAGGGCCTCTACCAGACTGGCAATCGCTGAGCTGTCGATGTATTCGACGGCGGAGAGGTCGATGAGCACATCTTTATTTTCACCGAGCAGGCCGAGGATCTGTTTCTTTGCCTCCGGAGAACAGTGCAGATCCACTTCTCCGGTAAGGGAAACAATTGTGTAGGTACCATCGGTACTTGTCGGGTATCCCATAAGTAAATTCCTATGAAGCTGCCAGTCTTTTTCTCATTTCAAGTATGTTGCCCACGTTATCGGGCGCATCCAGGTATTCTACCCGGTCCATGATTTCATTCATGAGTGGCACACCCAGTCCTCCGGGGCGGACCTCGTCCAGGTTGCGCGCGCATATCGACGATACGTCTACCGGTTCGGCGAAATCGGTAAGTCGCACCACCAGTTCATGCTCATTTCTGGACAGGTTCAGGATAATATCGCCAGTCATCCCTTCACAGTAACCATGACGGATAATATTTGCGCAAGCCTCATCTACAGCAAACACGATACAGTCCGTTGTTTCCTTATCGAATCCAAGTGCCGTGGCCACCTTGCGCACCTTCGCGCGGGCATCTTTCAGCTGGTCCGCCCTGGCAGCAAAACGGAATTCTCCCAATGATTCAATCAAGACATTTGTCGCGATTATGTTGGTTGATGTCCTGCATCCCGTTTTACCGCGTCCGAGCAACTACCGGTTCCCTCATGGCTCCTCTAATCACCGGTTAACAGAATACATTCGCTGGAGTGAATTCAAACACTTATCATGACACAGGCAACGCAGCCTGTCAGTGCCGGAATTATATAGAGTACGCACCCGATTTCAATATACTGCATACTGTACCTGTCAGGGAGTCTTCCGGTGAGGTACTCAAGGTGGAGAGACAAATTGACGAACCACCAGCATCAACCCGGCTCAGGTGGTCCTGCTGAAATCACCGGCTGTATTTTCATCAAATGCGACTATCCATTACTGACCCGAGTCCGTCAAGACCCGTTGATCCCGGCACCTGACACAACCGCACCCTTAATTACTTCTCTATATATATCATCAAGATATTGTTTATTTTATATGTAGTACATGATATGTTATTCGACAGGCTGCACAAATCTACCTGACTGACCGGTTCTTCCCGGCGCACTGATGCCTCCATGCACATGACCATTCATTCCAAGATCCTGCTCTTTATCGTTGCTCCCATCATCCTTCTGTATGTGGTGATTGCGGGATACGGCCAATGGCAATATTCAGAGAATGAAAAATCCAGGATCAGGGACCGGATGAGTGAACTCACCGGGCGTAACGCCAGTATTCTCGATGCCAATCTCAGCCGGGCAGCCGACGTCGCCCGCCTGACCGCCAGATTCCTGGAAACCGAACCCGATCTGAGCGAAGCACAATTATACGCGCAGCTACACAGAAACGTGACGAGCAATCCGCTGGTCTACGGTGCGGCTATCGCCTTCGAACCCGGTCGTTACCAGGACCGGAAACTTTTCTCACCCTATGTCTACCGGACCGGAACAGGGACGGCCAGGATGGATATCGCCACGGAGGCCTACGACTACACCGACGGGCAATGGCAATGGTGGGATGCACCCCGCGACACCGGCACCTCGGTGTGGACTGCGCCCTACTTCGACGAGGGTGCCGGCAATATCCTGATGAGCACCTACACGACACCTTTTTTCAGCGAGGGGACCTTTCGGGGAGTTACCACCGTCGATGTTGACCTGAAGGCCCTCAGTGGACAGCTCGAAGACACGGACATGCTGGCTCGCAACTTTTTTATCGTGACCAACAGCGGTCACATTGCCTATCACTATGACCGATGGATGATCGGAAAGTCCTTCGTGGAGATTGCTGCGGAAAGCGGAAACACCGGGAACATCGCACTGTCACAACGAATCATGGCCGGACAAACCGGGATGATGAGCATCGAAAGTGATGATGGGAATGGCACCGACTGGGTATTTTATGCCCCGATCCCGTCGGCGGGATGGGGTTTGGCAATGCGCCTGAACAAGGACGTGGCCATGGCCTTTATCCGTAACCAGGCCCTGGAAAGGGCGGGATTTTTCCTGCTCTCTCTGCTGATGATCGGACTGCTTGTCTCTTTTGTTACCCGCCGGATCACCCAGCCCATCGAACAGCTCTCAGACCGGGCACGTGACATCGCCGAGGGCAGGCTTGATGTCGATATCGTCAGCAATTCGCGCGACGAGATCGGCGATCTGTCCAGGACCTTCTGTGAAATGGCCATAAACCTTTCACAACGCGAACAGGATCTCAAGGACCAGGCCGACAAACTCGAACGCAGGGTGGAACAGCGCACCCTGGAGCTGAAACAGGCCGAACGCATGGCCAGTGAATCGAAACAGAGATTGCTGGGTATCACCGACAGCGTACCGGGTGTGGTCTACCAGGCAGTTATTGGCCCGGAGGGAGACCTGTCATTCCGGTTTATCAGTGACGGTGTATCCGAACTCTTTGGCGTTGACCGGCAGGCCGCCATCAAGGACGCGGACCTGATCATGAAAGCCGTGCTGCCGGAGGACATGGAGGCACTTCGGCATTCGATTCGCAGCTCCGGCCTCAAGTTGCAGCCCTGGTCACAGGAATTCAGGATAAGGATGCAGGACGGTAGCATCAAATGGATTCATGGGGAATCTGTACCCCGGCAGGCCGAGGATGGGAAACTGATCTGGAACGGATACTGGATCGATATGACCGAGCGCAAGGAGATGGAAGAGGATCTGTCCATGGCCAAGGAGGCCGCGGATATTGCCAGCCAGGCAAAAAGCCACTTTCTGGCCAATATGTCCCATGAAATCCGCACCCCGATGAACGCGATTATCGGGCTCTCCCACCTGGCGCTGAAGACGGAACTGAACGAAAAACAGACCGATTATCTGGCCAAGATCAGCAGTTCTGCACAGGCCCTGCTGGGCATAATCAATGACATCCTGGATTATTCGAAAATCGAGGCCGGCAAACTTGACATGGAGGCGATTCCCTTCGAGCTTCCCGGTGTCCTGGACAACCTCTCCAGCATGATTGCCCTCAAGACCAGTGACAAGGGGCTGGAGTTTCTCATCGACGTGGAGTCCGGCCTGCCCGATACCCTGATCGGAGACCCACTGCGTCTGGGACAGGTCCTGTTGAACCTCACCAATAATGCGGTGAAATTTACCGAGCACGGCGAGATCACCCTTAGTATCCGTTCACAGGAAGAGTCGGACGATTCCATTACCCTGCTGTTCTCCATCCAGGATACCGGAATCGGTCTGAGCGTCGAGCAGAAAGAACGCCTGTTTGAATCCTTTTCCCAGGCCGACGGTTCCACAACCCGGCACTATGGCGGCACCGGCCTTGGTCTGGCGATCTGCAAGCGCCTGGTGGCAATGATGGGAGGCGAGATCGATGTGAAAAGCAAGCCCGGTGAGGGCAGTAACTTTTACTTCACCGCGGTATTCGGGCGGATTCCGGAAAAGCCGGAAACAAAACTGCGCACCGTGCCGAACCTGCAGGACATCCGGGTATTGATCGTCGATGACAATCCGACTTCACGCGATATTCTCAGACGCTACGCCGAGTCCTTCGGCATGATTCCGGGTGAAGCCGCATCGGGAGAAGAGGCAATCCATGAACTGCGGGTCACTGAATCCGGGAATGCCTACCGGATGGTCCTGATGGACTGGAAGATGGACGGTATGAATGGTATCGAGACAGCACGACGCATCAAGGCAGATACGAACCTGACGGTACAGCCGGCAATCGTAATGGTTTCTGCATATGGACGGGAAGAACTCATGCAACAGTCACAGGATCTCGGACTGGATGGCTACCTGATCAAGCCCGTCAATCCCTCCATGCTGTTCGATACAATCATGCATGTCTTCGAGGAACACAAGGATTCCAAGGAACCCGCCGTGCGTCCAGATATGGAACCGGACACGCCCCTGTCGAAGGCACATATCCTGCTCGTCGAGGACAACCCCATCAACCAGCAGGTCGCGCAGGAACTGCTGGAGAGCGCGGGACTGATACTGAAGATCGCCGGCAATGGACAGGAAGCGGTCGATCTCGTCAGGAAGGAGAACTTTGACGGTGTTTTCATGGACCTGCAGATGCCGGTGATGGACGGCTTCGAAGCGACAAGAACCATCCGTGAAGACCTGCGGAAACCGGATCTGCCCATCATTGCAATGACGGCCAACGCCATGAGCGGCGACCGGGACCGTTGCCTGACTGCAGGCATGAACGACTATGTCTGCAAGCCCATCGACCCCGATGAACTGTTCAACATCATCAGGAAATGGTTCAGCACCACAGCAACCGGGGAGCAACGGTCAGCGCCCTCCTCCCGGGGCGTTACCGATTCCCCGTCCAGCGCGGAACTGGAAGACCTGCCCGGTTTTGATACCACTGCCGGCCTGCGGCGCCTGCAGGGCAATCGCAAGCTGTATATGCAGCTGATCCGGGACTTCGCCAGTAACTACGAAGATGTCGGCGGGCGGATCGGGGTCGCGATCGGGGCACATGACTGGGAAGAGGCCCATAGCCTCATCCACAACCTCAAGGGCCTGGCAGGAAACCTGTCGGCCACTACCCTGCACAAGGCGGCTGTGGAGCTCGAGACCGCTGTCAAGGCACCCGGGCACCCACCCGAGGCAATCACTATGAATCTGGCGCGCCTGCTCGAGGCCCTGACACAGGCACTCGAGTCGGCTCGCCGGCTACCCCAGTCCGAGCCGCGTACCGGTACGACCACAGAATCGCCACCGGTAGAACCCGAGCTGGCCCGGGAGGTTGCGGAACGGATACGCGAACTGGTGGATATCGGTGATGTCATGGCCCTGTCCGAGGTCTCGAAGGAACTGCCAGAGGACTCATACGAGGCGAGGCGGATCCGGGAACTCGCCAACAATTTCGATCTGGATGGCCTGCTGGTGCTGGCTGAGGAGCTGGATCGCATTCCCTCTCCGCAGGGCTAGCGGCGCAGATCACAGCGGTCCGCCGTTACCGCGAAGAAGAGCCACGAGCACATGCGATTTCAGGGGATAGACCACGGGCGAACTTGAGTAACCGAGCGGTCACGCCAGACTGTCAGGGTTCCAGTTATGCGGTAGCAGATGATCGAGTGCTGAGTAGTTTATCGTTGGCAGCCGTTCCATCACATCCTTCAGATAGGCTTTCGAACGGCTCGCCATATCAGCTCAGCCTCCCTCGATTGCGGCGAGCGGCACCTCATAGATCTCATCGTCATCGATGGTGATGATCCAGGTGTCGCCCTCCAGCCTGGCATCCACCTTGCGGTTGGTGGCGTTGACAGAGTCGGTCATGAAATTGATAGTGAATTGTGCGCCGGTCTGGTTCTGCACCACAATCGAAGCCTGCTTGTCCTCCATGCGCAGGATACCGGCTGGGCACTTACCGAATTCGGAGTCGTCCACAGCGCGGCAGCGCAGCAGCGTGGTGGCATCATAGTCCTGTGTGGTAAAGGGCCAGGTCGGATGGTCAGGCGTGGCCGGCTCGAACGCCGCCGTGTTCCAGTAAACGTACACGCTTTCAACCGGAAAGCGGAAGATCAGGCCCTGGTCGCCGAGGCCGCTCTGCCGGTAGACGGTGTCGCCGTGCTGGTCCCTGAAGTTACCCACCGCCTCGCCGGTCGGCTGCAGTTCGTGTGAAATTCCGTCGCTGCGATCAATATTGACATTGCCCTGGCGCTGCGAGAACGTACAGGCAAACGAGGCCGATACGTGATCAGATCCAGCAGGATAAATATCACACCGTGCACGGGTACTGTCGGCCAGCACAGGGGCAGACATCGAAATAACAACCAGCGTCACCAGCATCTTCCATCTGGCACTTATCCTGCCTGGTATGGAATTGATGCCAGCCATCAGTAGAGGCGGTAGCTGCTATCCATCAGCCGGCCACGACTGTCGAAGTGGCAGGTATAG
>JARFQV010000272.1 GCA_029287615.1 Pseudomonadota bacterium
AAACCGGTGGATTCATTTACAGGATAAGCCTCACGAATCTCACCCGTGTGTGGACGCATGGCCAGGATGCGACTGCCCCCGAGCATCGTTCCCCGTTCGGTAAAGTCCATATGATTATCAAACAGTGTGATCCAGCCCCCGCCGGTAAAATCCGGATCGTGCTGCTTCAGAAACGGGTCGGTTGCATGCCATTTTACCTTGCCGGTATCCGGATCCATCACCAGGACCATGTTGATTCCCCGCATGGAGACAACGAGGTCACCGGACTCGAACAAGGGATATTCTGCCGCTATCCGGTCAGGTAATGCCTCTATATCATTGAGATGCACAACATCCTTGCTTGTAGTGTCAGCAATCTTCACAAGGTAACGCTCAAGATCATTTTGATACAGTACCTCGATCAGGTTGATATCACGCAATATCTCACCTTCGCTCGAAACCTCCAGGAGACGATCCTCATACAGCGGGAGTTCGAGTCCGGGTAGTTTCTCGAGATGACCCGCACTCTCTGGATTGTCTGAAAACCACCTCACCTGCCCGCATACCCAGAAATTTCCATCCTGGTTACGGGTAAGACAGTGGTGGGTCACATAATTTTGGTCCTTGTAACCAATCTTCCACTTCACCTCGCCACATGCATCCATCATGACAAGACCCGCGTACTCGATATTGAATAACACATCTCCATTGGGAAACAGGTAACTACCATGTACATAACTGTTAGCCCGTTTGGGTTCTTCGGGAAAAAGATCAAGAGGGTCGGTTTGCCACTGGTGTAGTAGCTGTCCAGCCTCATCAATGAGTACAATGCCGCTTCTCCAGTCGTACTGGGGAAAGTGCGAAGTAATCAGGGTGAGACCGGGCTGTACTTTCGAGGGTTCCAGGCTAGTGGCACCTTCCCTGTCATAGACCGCACGCTGCATGTAATGTGGAACAGGCTTCGTGACAATAGCATTCGCCTTTTCGACAGCCCGCTTGAGGTAATCGCTGGGAAACAGATCGAAATGATAGGTCAGGAAGCCATAGAGAAAGACGAAAAAAGCGGCGGATAAGAAAAAAAGAAGGCGCTCTGTCCCGATAAATTTCATTTAAATTTCCTGCTGGCTGAACAAATTTCAATGTATAACGATGATTCCATCGATCATTCAGTCATCACCGATCGCATGGGTAGCCTGCTGTCCCCGGTTTCCGAATGTCCAGTACCGGTGTCCGAAGTAGCTGGTGATGACGGGTACTACGATACCGATCGCATGAGCGATTTCCCTGGAATAGGCCTCTATACCAATTCTGGGAAACACCATATAGACAAGCAACAGACTGATAGCAAGGGTCTGTGCAACGGCAAGCAGGTTCACCAGGGTGAACCATACCGCCTCAACATGCATACCCTTGCCACTGGGTGCAAATACGGCATGACGGTTGATCAGGAATGCGGTAATCATCCCTGCAATATATGCCAGAATGATAGAAGTCGCGTATCCAAACACCAGATTGAAGACCATGCGGGACAGGAAATTCACGATTGCTGCGATACCACCCGCAACGACAAAGCCGGCAAACTGGTTTCGTTCGGACAGGCTACGTAGCATGACTGATACCTGTTTCGGCAAGTTTCCTGCCCACGCCAATGCTCTCGGATATCGAGCGATCCTCCGGATAGTAGTAGGCCGTATCGGCCATGTAGAAACCCCGAATCGAGGTTTCCATCGGCGGAAGTTCATCGTAAAATCCGGGCCCGCAAACCGTTTGCGCAAACTCGTAGCGGGCTACATAGGTTGCCTTCACATCGCTTTCAGCCCAATCCGGACGAATCTGTTTTGCATAGGCAGTCACCTCCTCTATAAACTGATGGTCATCCCACTGCCATTTCGGGTGGCTCTTCGGCATGTAGTACGGAAAATAGACGACGTTCGCTGCCAGCGGATTCAGATTCGTGTACTCGATGATTCCCGGAATCTCCAGTCGGCTGTCATTCACATTCATCCAGAAATAACCCGTGAACGGTCGAGAAAGCTTGAGAAGGACACACACGACACCGATATTCTCGATCGAAGCGATTTTCGCGCGTTCCGCTTCCGTGAGATCGGGCGCAATACGAGGCACGTACTTGAGAGGTACAGTCGAGAAGACCGCGTCCGCTTCCTGGATCTCTCCAGCCGCATCGACACCGGTAACTATCCCCTCCCGGGTTACAATTCGATCTACCGGTGTACTCAGGAATATGCGCGCCCCCAGAGACTGCAAACGCGCGGCGTAGGCATCCAGCAGCACCTGGGAGCCGCCCTCCAGATAACCGAGTTCCTCCTGGAACAGATTCCTGCGTGACAGTGCTACCCGCTTGATCCGGGTCCCGATCCATGCCGCAGAGAGCTGATGGGCATGCTCATAGAACTTGAGGTCGAAGAGCCGCTGCCAGAGGACTGCATAGGCACGCTCTCCCACCCACTTGCGTAACCAGGCTGTAGCCTCGATTCGGTCAAGCGCCCGCCAGTCGCTGATTCTTTGGGTATACATTACATGCAGGGCGTAACGCATCTTGTCGATCAGGTTCAGGTGGGGAAAGCGCAGCAGACAGTCCGGCCGCCCCCAGCGGTACATACGACCTTCGTAGTAAAAACCCATATCGGTCTGCCGCCAGCGCAGCCGATCGGCAAGCCCGAACTCATCCAGCACATCGAATAGTGCCTTGTCCGGCTTGCAGACGAAATGATAGTAGCGCTCGAGGGGAAGACCGTCGAAGTCAAAAAAAGCGGACATACCGCCGACCCGGTCATCCGACTCGTAGATGCTTACCCGGCAACCGGCACTGGCGAGCGCGTAGGCGCAGGCGAGACCCATCGGGCCCGCCCCGATAACCGCTACCTTCTGTCCAGGTACTAGTGGCATGCGCGATATCCTTCAGTGTGGGGATTCCAGGGCCACCTGGCTATAAACGGGGTGGGTGAAGGTCTCGCGTAACGCTTCCCGAAAGGGCGTTGGCTTGAACCCGAATGTCGCCTCCATATCCACGCCCGTAAACTCGTCTCCGGCTGTAAGTGCCTTTAACTGCCCGGATGTGAATGGCGGCTTGGCTGAAAAGAGAGCATAGATCCGTAGCAAAATGTCAAACAGACCATACGGGATGCGCACGATAGGCGTCTTCAGTCCCTTTACATCACGAATGGCCCTGATCATGTCAATATAATCGATCCGGTCGGGGCCAACCAGGTCATACTCCGCGCCAGCAGGCTGTTTGTGCATACAGGACAGGATTGCCCTGCAGAAATCCCGATTATAGAGGGGTTGCCGCATGTAGCGGCCGTGCCCGGGTATCGGAAATACCGGCACTCGTTCCATAAAGCGGGAGAGCCAGCCCAGGTGCTTGGGGTCGAACCACCCGAACATCAGGGTAGGACGCAGGATGCAGTACGGGATCCCGGCTTTCTTGACCAGCTCCTCCTGCTCGCGCTTGGTACGGGTATAATCATCATCAGCAACCGAATTGACGACAGAAGAACTGGCGTGCACCAGGAAGCCAACACCCCGCTCGCTGGCAGCAGCGAGTACCCGCTCAGTCGCTGTGAGGTTGTTCCGCACGAACGGATCCGGAGTCAGTCCCGCGATTTGTGCCTGCAGCATTATCAGCACGGCCGCATTATCGATGCTCTCCTCCCAGGATCCCGGCTCGGCCAGATCCGCAAGTACCGTCTCCAGACCTGGATGAAGCCGTGCGAGCGTATCGAGGTTTTGTTCATGCTTGTCGATAGCGACGATATTATCGAATCCCTCTTCGCGTAGAAGAGCAATCAGGTTCTGACCAACAAGGCCTGCCGCCCCCGTGACAACTATACGTTCCCTGGTTTCAAGCATGGTATCTCTCATGAATTGGCTCCGGGGTTGCCCCTTCCTTGAGAAAGTCAGCAAACCGGGCAATGCTCAGCCATAGTCCGATCCAGAGGGCGACAGACTGCGTGTCGGATTGACCCTGCGCGATCGGGAAGTCGTAAATCGGAAAAGACTTCGCAAGGGATACATTCAACCCGCTCACAGGTTCAGCCTCTTGAACACAGGTTCCGGAATTTCCCGGATCATGCGCATCACCAGTCTCCAGAAACCCGGTAGATAGACCACATCCTTGCGTTTTACGATAGCCCTGTGAATGCCCTCCGCGATCTTTTCGGGACTTGCCCAGAGCGCGCCCTTGCGAAATTCACGGGTCATGGGGGTATCCACAAAACCCGGTTTTATAGTGAGCACCTGTACACCGGCGCTATGCAACCGGTTACGCAAACCGCCGAGGAAGACCGTAACCGCAGCCTTGGCACATCCGTAGACATAATTACTCTGACGTCCACGATCGCCCGCCACCGAGGATATAACAGCCAGTGTCCCGTGTCCCTGTTGCTCGAAATGATTTGCGAGGGGTGTAAGCAACGAGATGACACTCAATGCATTGACCTCGATTTCCCTGCGAGTCTCCCCGGATGAAAGTTGACAGGCCTTCTGATCCGGCAACGTCCCGTGGGCGATGAGCACCGTGTCCAGTCCGCCAAGGGTCGTTGTTACCTGATCGACCAGCCCTTCGTGCGCGGTATAGTCCGTTACATCCAGAACAGAGGTTTCTGTCTGTACCTGGTATCGCACCCGAAGATCGTCAGCCACGGACTGCAACCTTTCCCTGTCACGTGCCGCCAGGAAGAGTGCATCACCATCGGCGGCCAGCAAGCGTGCCGTTGCCTGTGCGATTGCCGAGGTAGCCCCGATTATGAGTACCCGCCTCATGCCGCAACTCCCGTCACCCGCCGCCAGAAACTCGAGGAAAGTATCGGGTCTGTATAGGGCAGCAGTTCCCGCCACTGGGGGTAATAGTGATCGAAACTCTCTGCGCTCATGCGGGCATCCTTGGCGGGGTATACTCTCCCGCCGGCCGCCCGTACCACCTCATCGAGTTGATCCAGCAGTGACAGGGTACGCCGACCGCGATTCGGGAAATCAATGGCAAGGGTCACACCGGATTGCGGGAATGAGAGGATGCCGGGTGAGTCCAGGTCGCCAAAAATCTTCATTACCGCAAGAAATGATCCCTCTCCCGAAGCCGTTATCCGCTCCAGTACCTCGCGGACTGCAGAACGCCCGTCATTTCCCGGCAACACGCACTGGTACTGGAAAAACCCTCTCGGTCCGTAGATCCGGTTCCATTCGAGTATCGCATCAAGCGGGTAAAAAAATGGTTCGTAGTGCACAATCTCGCGCCGACGGTGTTCGCGCTGCCGCGCGTAGTAAAGTTTGTTGAAGGCCCGCAAGCTCAGACTGTTCACTAGCGTAATCGGTGGCTCAATCGGAACACTGAGCCGGCGGCCCGGTATCCGGGGTAATTTATCCGGAACCGTGTTTACATGGTTCCCGCGCGAAAACAGGGCACGACCCAGCCGGGGGCCGCGTGCTGTGCAGTCCAGCCAGGCAACCGTGTACTCGTAATCCTGGTCCGAGTCTGCCGATACACTGAAAAATTCGTCGAGATTGGTACACTTGACTGTCTCCGAGTCGATATAGGGACTACCGATTCGCTTCAGGGCAATCTCCGCCCACAGGATCAACCCCGTCAGCCCGAGCCCTCCGATGGTTGCCCGGTACCAGTCACTATTCTCCTGCGGTGTACAGAGGTAACGACTTCCGTCCGAGCGGAGGAGTTCGAAGCATCGAACGTGACGGCCAAAGGTGCCGTCCTGGTGGTGTGCCTTGCCATGCACATCGTTGGCGATAGCGCCACCGACCGTGATCAGTCGGGTTCCGGGTGTAGCGGGTACAAACCATCCCTGAGGAACGGCGAATTTCAGGATATCGGCAAGCAGCACACCGGCTTCACAACGAAGGATGCCGGTCTCGGGATCAAAGTCAATGAGCCGATCGAGTCCCCGTACATCTATCAGCATACCTCCGTCGTTCAGACAGCTATCACCGTAACTGCGTCCGTTACCACGCGGCAACGCGGTCTTGCCATCAATGCGATCCAGCGGAAACGGATCATGGCGGGACCACAGGCGCACCACTTCCTGCTCTGCTCGAGGATACCGGCCCCAGGATTGATAATATTTCTTCATGGCACGTAGGTAGCGGCAAGCACGATGACAACTCCAACCAGTATGACCAGGCGGCTGACTCGATCCTTCAGGGCAAATACCACCGGGTCATCATGCAGCTTGCCTCGGTGTGCACCAAGCCATACCCTGCTGATCCAGTAAAGAAGCAGCGGGCAAAGAAGCCAGATGACCTCGGGGCGCTGGTACAGCTCACGGATTTCCTCGCTGTTGATGTACAGCGCAAGAACCAGTACCGACATGTAACCCGCCGCTGTACCGAGGCTGAGCAGGGCCTCCAGATCCGATGCCTGGTAACCGCGTCCCCGGCTTTTCCCTGAGCCGTGCAACAGCAGTACCTTCAACTCGGCATGGCGTTTCGCCAGCGCGAGACTCAGGAAAAGAAAGACGGAAAAAGCCAGCAACCAGAAAGAAGGGGCGATCGCGACCGCGGCTGCCCCGGCAAGAACCCGCATTGTATAGAGGCCGGCAAGCAGGAGTACATCGACGAGGACCACTCTCTTCAGCCAGAGTGAATAGGAAATGGTGCCGAGGTAGTACAGGCCAAGCACCAGAACGAACAGTGGCGGCAGGAACAAAGCAAGTCCGAAGGCCGAAAGCAGCAGGACGGGCACCAGTACAACACCGTGCAAAAGCGGCACTGTTCCCGCAGCAAACGGGCGTTTTCGTTTGTTCGGATGGGCGCGATCAGCTGGCAGGTCCAGCAGGTCGTTGAGCAGGTACACGCTGGAGGCACAGAGACCAAAGGCGAGGAAAGCGATAGCCGCCTGTGAGAAGAGCTGCATTTCCCCCATCCTGTGCGCCCCCAGGAGTGGCATGAACACGAGTATGTTCTTGGCCCATTGGTGGATACGCATTGCCTTGAGGTAATCACGTATGCCGGGGCGGCCATTCTCGATGACCGCCTCGACGGTTACGAGATCCCTTGCAGCACGCGCCACCCCGGGTTCGGCATCGACCAGTAATGCACGGCGGGATCGCTCCCAGACCGCCAGATCCGGTCGTCCATTGCCTGCATAGTCAAATCCGCCTTCTCCAAAGCGCTCCACCAGCGCCTGTGCCTTCCGGACACCCGATAAATTGATCCCGTCCTCGGTTGCCACTACATCGTCAAACAAACCCAGGTGCTCTGCAACCTGGCTTGCGTACCGGGCCGGCGAGGCAGTCGCCAGCACAAGGCGCCTCCCGGCCGCGCGCTGCTTCTGGAGATAGTCAATCAAACGCTGGTTATAGGGAAGCGAGGCAACATCGATATCCGCGCGTCGGGAGACTTCAAGTTTGAGGCGATCCTTGCCTTTGAACAGCCAGAACGGCGTCCGCAAGGCATCCAGGGGATTTTTTGCCAGTAAGGCAAACAGCCCCTCAACCAGCAGGTCACTGCGAATGAG
>JARFQV010000289.1 GCA_029287615.1 Pseudomonadota bacterium
TCTGCGGATACCGGCGGTTCATCAATCGGTAACACCGGAAGCAGCAGCAGTGGCTGGGGGCTGGGCTGCAGCATTGGCGACAGCAAGGGTGTAATGGACCCGTTCCTGCTGTTTATGGCCGGCGTTGCGGGTCTTTACCTCTTGCGACGACAGCGGTTACCGGCGAAAAAACCGGATGCATGACGGCCCGGGCACCAAGACCCGGCTCAGAATTTATTGCAGATTTGACTATCCAGGCGGCCAGTTCATCGGCCGGCCTGCCAGCACATGCAGGTGCAGGTGATAGACAGACTGTCCCGCCTCGGCATTGCAGTTCATGACCGTACGGTAACCACGCGCATCCAGTCCCTCCTGTTCAGCTATCCGCCGGGCTGCGAGGAAAAGCCTGCCGGTTAATTCCGCGTCTCCCGGCTCCAGATCGTTTATCGTGGCAATATGCTTTTTCGGAATCACCAGCACATGTAATGGCGCCTGCGGGTTGACATCCCTGAACGCCAGGACATCATCGTCCTCGTACACCACATCCGGCTGGATATCGCCATTGACCATTTTACAGAAGAGACACTCTGACATACCGACTCCTTCTTTGACCAGGACCTGCTTGACAGGAATGACATGCGGTACTTACAAAGATCGATTATGCACGAAAGCGTACCGCCAGGCGGGAAAGCATACCTGACGACTCAATAAAGATCTCTCCTGCCCGAGAAGGCATGGGAGAGCGTACCTCCATCGATGTACTCAAGCTCGCCCCCCAGAGGCACTCCATGTGCGATACGCGTGGCGCGTACATCATAGAGTCCTGCAAGCTCACCGATATAATGCGCTGTTGCCTCACCCTCTACCGTCGGGTTCGTGGCCAGTATGATCTCTCTTACCTGTCCCGAGCGCAGCCGCGACTCCAGCACATCCAGACCCAGCTCTGCCGGCCCGATCCCGTCCAGAGGTGACATGTGCCCCATCAGTACAAAGTACTTGCCCTGATACCCGGTAGCCTGTTCCAGGGCAATCACATCCGCCGGTGTTTCCACTACACACAACAGGCCGTTGTCGCGGCGGTCGTTGGCGCAGAGCGTACAAACCTCGATATCCGAGAATGTCCGGCACTCACGGCAGTAACCGATTCCATCCATGGCCTCCAGCAGGGCCCGACCCAGCTTGCGTCCGCCCTCCCGATCCCGTTCCAGCAGATGGTAGGCCATACGCTGCGCGGACTTGGGGCCGACACCTGGCAGACAGCGCAGTGTTTCGACCAGTTGTCCGATCAGCTGTGGTACGCTCATGATCAGAACGGGAGTTTGAGTCCCGCGGGCAAGTTGATCCCGCCAGCCAGCCCCGAAAACCGCTCCTGGGTGACGCTTTCCACCTTATGCACCGCGTCATTCACAGCAGCTGCGACCAGATCTTCCAGCATATCCTTGTCATCCCCCAGCAAACTCTCATCGATCTTTATCCGCCGGACTTCGTGACGGCCGGTCATCACCACGCTGACCATTCCACCGCCCGATTCACCGGTGACCTCCATGTTTGCCAGTTCTTCCTGCGCCTTCTGCATGTTTGCCTGCATTTCCTGCGCCTGTTTCATTAAATTGCCAAGACCACCTTTCATTGCATGTTTCCTCTCTGCCTTACTGTCTGTTCGTACCGATAAAGCGTTCATCCAATCCAGTTCTATCAGGTATCACGCGGCCTGACCGAACCTTCGTGCACCTGTCCACCAAACGCCTCCTGGAGTGCCTTGATATTCTCATCATTGCTGATGGCATTGACCGCCTCCACCTGCCGGTCCTGCCGCTGCTGCTCCAGCTCCTGCGCGGGTGTTCGCCTGTCTGTACCGGTACAGTCTACCTTGATGTGTACCGGTTTCCCGTAATACTCCTGCAACGCCGCCTCCAGCTGTTTCTCGCGGGAGGGGCTGCGAAGATGCTTGTGGGAAGGCGCAAGCGTCAGGTGGAGTACCTGATCGTCGGTACCCTGCAAGGCGCAGTTGAGTGCGAATTCACGCAACATGCCGGTCAGCCTCAACTCGGGTACGACAGTACCCCATTCCTCGCCGGGCAGCGACCTGGCGGTCGTCGGCTTCGAGATTTGCGCCGTAACTGCAGCAGCCGGTCCGGCATCAGGTTTGTCATCACGCATACGGTTCGGAACAGCTGACGTGCCACCGGAGACGGCACCCGGCTGACTGGCCGCAGCCGGCCGAAAGGCAAGCATACGCAGCAAAACCATCTCCAGCCCGCCCCTTGGATCCGGTGCGAGGGGCAGATCCCGCCGGCCGATAAGACCAATCTGGTAATACAACTGAACATCCTCTGGTTTCATGGCACCCGCCAGCGCCAGCACCACCTCCCGGTCTCCCTCCGAGTCGTCTATGCCATCCGGCAGCATTTGCGCAATGGCGATGCGCTGCAGTACCGATAGTATCTCGGCTAGCAGGCCCTCAAAATCAGGAGCCTGCTCGGCAAGTCGGGCGATTTCTTCCAGTGCCTTTGCCCCGTCTGCATCTGCTATCGCCTGCAGCAGGGTGTAAACGTAACCCTGTTCGATGGTCCCGAGCATTGCCCGGACATCAGCCTCCAGCACCTCGCCTCCGCCATAGGCGATCGCCTGGTCCAGAAGGCTCAGCGCATCCCGCATGCTGCCATTCGCGGCACGCGCGAGTTCCCTGACCGCGGCGGTATCTGCCGGCACGGACTCCTCCCCGAGCACATAACCCAGGTGCCCGGCAATGCTCTGCAGGGACAGGGATTTCATGTTGAACTGCAGACAGCGTGACAGGATGGTCACCGGCAACTTCTGCGGATCGGTGGTTGCGAGCAGAAACTTCACATGAGGCGGAGGTTCCTCGAGTGTTTTCAGCAACGCATTGAAGCTGTGCTTGGACAGCATATGGACCTCATCGACGAGGTAGATCTTGAAGCGCCCCCGGGTCGGTGCATATTGCACATTATCGAGTAACTCCCGGGTATCCTCCACCTTGGTACGTGATGCCGCATCCACTTCAATCAGATCCACGAAACGACCTTCATCGATTTCCGTACAGGCCGCGCATTTCCCGCAAGGAGTCGAACCCATCCCGTCTTCGCAATTCAGTGACTTGGCCAGGATCCTGGCAATGGTCGTCTTGCCAACACCGCGGGTACCGGTAAACAGGTAGGCATGGTGCAGACGATTATGATCGAGGGCATTCACCAGGGCGCGCAGGACATGCTCCTGCCCCACCATCTCGGTGAAGGTACGCGGACGCCATTTGCGTGCCAGAACCTTGTAACTCATGATAGATACCGATCTGTCCCGATCGTCTTTTGGTGATTATCCCCTGCCCGGACTGTCATATGAGAAACGCTCAAACAATCAGCGGGAATTCCGGGTACTGAACTCAAGAACCGGTAGTCGCGATTCGACATTCAACTCAATAATACCATGCCAATAATGGAGGCGGCCTGTACCAGCCACACCCCGGCACCCGAGTCCACTGCTGCCGCTGCTCCCTTCCGGGCCTGACGGGGTTCACAGCTTATCGTTGCGAGGGGACCGGCACAAGCCACCATTGTCTGTTGGCATGCAAGGCTTCAGGACTCCCGTTCAGCCCGGTTCAGATGCCAGAGTGTGGCAGGAATGGCAGGCCGGGGCTCTGTCA
Source organism: Pseudomonadota bacterium (assembly GCA_029287615.1). Classification (GTDB taxonomy): domain Bacteria; phylum Pseudomonadota; class Gammaproteobacteria; order UBA9214; family UBA9214; genus JARFQV01. The sequence continues at coordinate 3,641 of JARFQV010000289.1, forward strand.
AGATGACTGCTTGCTGGGAGTGATTCGCGCAAAAATCTTCAATATCAACCTATTGTATCGTGTAGACTCCCTTTCATTCCTTTCGGGGCGTTCAGGGCAGAAAACCGGGCCGTTGATTCGACTCAATGTTTACTGACAGATGGCGCCATAGTGCACCATCGACTCCCTTTTGTAACTTCTTTGTAACTTCCCGCCACAGGTAAGTGGTTCCGGGAGGTAAAAGGGTAAGGTATATCCCCGTCCGGTGGCAACCTTTCCGTCACCCGCCTCACTGACCAGCGTTGCCAACAACCTTTGACAGCTAATACTATATCCAGCTCCATACCCTGCATACATCCCAATCTGCCAACCAGGAATCAGGCACCAGTGAACACCCAGACAGTTAATCAGAAGGATGAAATCGGCCTGTCATCCGATTCCGGAGTGGTAGAACAAATCACTCGTCAGGCAGAAGAGGGAGCGCGTGAAGATATCCTCAGACTGCTGGAAACCCTCCATCCCGCCGATGCGGCCTCGGTACTCAGTCATCTCCCGTTCGAGCGATCGAAAGAGGTCTTTCACTGGTTAACCGACAAGCAGGCGGGCGAGGTACTCACCGAACTGGATGACAACTTTCGTGCCCGTTTGCTCGAGGACCATGCACCCGAACAGATCGCATCGCTGGTCGACACACTGGACACGGATGATGCTGCCGACCTGCTTGCCGACCTGCCGGAGGCAAAGGCAAACCGGATATTGCCGGACCTGGAAGACGCCGAAGAGGTAGAGGAACTCCTTGGCTACGGTGAGGAGACAGCCGGCGGCATCATGACGACCGGGTACGTCACTGTCGCCAGGAACTGGACGATCAGCCAGGCCACCGATGAACTGAGGAAGAATTCTGACAGGGTTGCGGAGGCTCTGGAGATCTTCGTCATCGACCAGGATGAGCGACTGGAAGGTGCCGTATCCCTCAAATGCCTGTTGTTGTGTCCCCGGGAGGCAATCATCGGCGATGTTATGACCGAGGTGGTCTCCGTCCACACCGATGTGGACCAGGAAGAGGTGGCCCGGATCATGGAACGCCTGGACCTGCATACTCTGGCCGTTGTAGACGATGAAAAACACCTGGTCGGTAACATCACCATCGACGATGTCGTGGATGTGATCCGGGAAGAGGCCGAGGAGGATATCCAGCGCATGGGCGGGCTGAGTGGCGATGAACAGCCCACCGACTCCATATGGCGTATCGCGGGCGGGCGGCTTCCCTGGCTGCTCGGTGGACTATTGGGGGCCGGACTGGCTGCCCTGGTAGTGGGGCATTTCGAGGAGACACTCCAGCAGGCGGTAATCCTGGCCGGGTTTATCCCGATCGTCATGGCCATGGCGGGCAACGTGGGCATACAGAGCTCGGCAGTCGCTGTCCAGGGCCTGGCTTCGGGGGATGTGTGGGCAAGTGAAATAGGCCAGCGACTCGGCAAGGAGATCGCGGTCGCCGTTATCAACGGCCTGATCACCGCCTTTGTACTGGCATTGTTTATCCTGGTCCTGTCCGTATTCGTTACTATCGAGAACCCGCAGCATCTCGCCCTCACCGCCGGTATCTCGCTGATCGCGGTCATCCTGCTCGCGGCAATAATCGGTTCCTCGGTACCGCTCGCCCTGCACCGTTTCGGTATCGATCCCGCCCTCGCCACCGGCCCGTTCATCACGACCAGCAATGACATCCTCGGCGTGCTGATCTTCTTTATGCTGGCGTCGACCATTTACCTGCCCTGAGCCTGTCCTTTCTTCTTTGCCTGTCTTGTACACCTGCGGTGCAACTCCTTCCGCCGGGGAACTTGTTTACGCGGGAGAAACGGACGCGGAGTCCGTTGATCATCTCCTGCCTCCACTTCCTGTCCGTTTATCCGGTTATTTCCAGGTACCCCTGTCCCGCATGATTTAATTACTTGTTCCACTGGCGTATCATCCGCAGGCGTCATGACGCATCCGGATAAAAAACCCTACCGTCCCAGCC
>JARFQV010000299.1 GCA_029287615.1 Pseudomonadota bacterium
CGGCAATGCCGGTCGGTACGTTCCATCATCGGCGCAACCGCAATTTTATATTTTTCGTAATCAATCATTTGCAAGCCACTTCAATGGTTTGGTGCAATGTGTATACACTTTTGTATTATGCACACTCACATAAAATACCCATATTTTACTTCGGACAGCACCAATACTGCACCAATGGCTCACTTCGAGAAGCGGTAAAAGGCCTGGCGTGCGATGGTCAGGAAAAAACCACCAAGCGCTGACCAGGACATTTCAGACAAAGGCGGCGGCAGCACGCTGGTCGAGAGAGATCGAGCACGATGTCGAGCATACCGAAGTAACCGCTGAGACGTTTGAGGTCTGATTAGGGGCCGAAATCCGCCCCAAACCCACTGTCACCGGGTTGGTTCTATACTTCCGGTTAGCAGTAATTTCCGGATTTCAAAAACAAACCAATCCTGAAGTATGGTTCTTATGTCCTGCTGCAAATTCTGGCTCTAATCTGCTGGCTTTCATAAAGTAAATAATGCGTTCGATTATTCATCTCTTACCGAACTGGCAAATCCATGGATCCCCATATTCGAATGGCGGGTTGCTGGTAACTAACTGTTCATGCTGATGTAAATGCCGTTCGATCAACCGAGCGGGTGTGCGGCCTTGACATATGTCAAGGACTGGGAAAGATGCGGCTCCCGATAATCGCCTCTACGGTCCCTGCATTCACCAACGGAGGAATCACCATGAGCAGCCGTACAACGGAAGCCAGCAAAGGGCTCGTCTACCTGGGCTTGATTGCCGCGCTCACAGCATCGACTGGCATTGTCGCGAAGGAAGCCAAACACGTAACTGAACCCGAAGTGCGCTACGAATGGTTCTCACCTTCTCGCTCAGCCTTCACCATACCAATACTGCACCATCTTGATGTAGTCATATTCCAACCTGCTCTGGTAATTCAGTTATAAACTGCCAGTCGGTGACATTCATCCTCGGCGCCACGGCGATTTTATATTTAGAGTAATCGATCAGTTACCATTGCACTCAAAGCAAGATCGGTCGGGAAATACGGGATCAAGCTCAGGTAATGACACTCGGGCTGTTTCTGCCCGTAGATTTCCGGATAGCGGCAATCTCGTCGGCCAACACCACCAGATCCGCAAGCGCGTCGCTGTTATCAATTCCGTGCCTGTCGATATTCGGCTCATAACGTTCTATATATACCCGCAGTGTCGCGCCTTCCGTACCCGTACCGGATAACCGGTAGACAATACGGGAGCCATCGGTGAACCCGATCCGTATACCCTGCTGGCTGCTCAGACTGTGATCCACCGGATCGGTGTAGCTGAAGTCATCGGCGTATTCTATTTCGTACGCACCGTACCGGTTACCCGCGAGACCGTTCAGCTGGTCACGCAAGGCCTGTAGCATGGCCTCGGCATCACCAGAGTCCAGTCCTTCATAATCGTGTCTTGAATAGAAATTACGCCCGTATGTTCTCCAGTGTTCGCAAACGATATCCGCAACGGACTCCTTTCTGATCGCCAGCAGATTCAGCCAGAACAAAACTGCCCACAAACCATCCTTTTCCCGGATATGATCCGATCCCGAGCCAAAGCTTTCTTCACCGCATAAAGCCACCTTTCCGGCATCCATCAGGTTGCCAAAATACTTCCATCCCGTTGGCGTCTCGTAACAGGATATCCCCAGTTTTTGCGCGACCCTGTCTACCGCCTGGCTGGTCGGCATGGAGCGGGCTACTCCCGCAATGCCTCCCTGGTATCCGGGGCATAGGTGGATATTGGCTGCCATTATCGCCAGGCTGTCGCTCGGCGTTACAAAAAAGTTCCTGCCCAGAATCATGTTCCGATCACCATCGCCATCCGATGCAGCGCCGAAATTCGGCGCCTCTGTGGAATTCATGATCTCAACCAGTTCTTTCGCATAGGTTAAATTCGGATCCGGGTGCCCGCCGCCAAAATCCTCGAGTGGTTCAGCATTGAGGACCGAATCCTGCGGTGCCCCCAGTCGGGAGACCAGTATTTCCCTGGCATAAGGACCGGTAACGGCGTGCATGGCGTCGAAACACAATGAAAAACCTTTCGTACCAAGCAGGGACCGGATCTGCTGGAAATCAAACAAGGCCTCCAGCATATCGGCGTAATCGGAAACCGGATCGATTACCTCGATATCCATATCACCGAGTCGGGTCGCATACCGGCGGGACAGGTCGATGTCTTCACCGGGCATCAGCCGGTAACTGGTTATCCGTTGCGTATTTTTATAAATGGCGTCGGTGATCTTCTGGGGCGCCGGACCGCCATTGCTTACATTGTACTTGACACCGAAATCGCCATCCTTTCCGGCGGGGTTGTGGCTTGCCGACAGGATGATTCCACCATAGGCATTGTGTTTTCGTATCAGGCAGGACACGGCAGGCGTTGACAGTATGCCGTTCATTCCCACCAGCACCCTGCCAAAACCATTGGCCGCCGCCATGCGAAGGATAGTCTGGATAGCCACCAGATTGTAGTAACGACCATCCCCCCCGACAACCAGCAGCCTGCCCCGGGTATCTTCCAGGCTATCGAAGACAGATTGAATAAAATTCTCGAGATACCCCGCCTGCTGAAAGACTGAAACCTTTTTGCGCAATCCCGATGTACCGGGTTTCTGCCCGTCGAATGGCTGTGTTGAAATGATCCTTGTAGTCATGATACTTGTTCCACCTTTTGTGTATTGGCGTTATCAGTTCAGGCGATCGATTTCGATCTCGGCGCGGGTGGCCTTGGCACGTACCAGTGGCGCCAGGGTGAGACCCTGGACCAGGACCGAGAAAACCACCACGATATACGTCACGGTGACCAGTGCATCGCGGATCTCGCTGGCCGGTAGGGAGAGCGCCAGGGCAACCGAAATGCCGCCGCGGAGTCCGCCCCAGGTGAGAATGGTGACAACGCCCGGGGAGAAACTACGGAAAAAGCGCATCAGACCTATGGGTAACCCGACGCTGATGAGCCGGGCCATGAGGACAAGGGGTATGGCCACAATGCCGGCCAGCAGATATTCCTCGCGCAGTGACAGTACCAGGACCTCCAGGCCAATGAGTACGAACAGTACGGCATTGAGCACCTCATCCACCAGTTCCCAGAAGGTATCCAGGTGTTCGCGGGAGCGCTCGGACATCGCCAGCCTACGGCCGTGATTACCGATGATCAATCCAGCCACAACGATGGCGATAGGCGCGGACAGGTGAAGTTTTTCGGCAAGGGTATAGCCGCCGGTAGTGAGTGCCAGTGTGATCAGAACCTCCACGGAGTAGTTATCAATTTTCTTGAGTGCCCAGAAGGCAATGGTCCCGATTGCAAAACCGTACACAACTCCACCGATCGCCTCGACGGCAAACAGCCGCAGCACACTGCTGACGGTGACCGTTCCGGTTCCACTTGCGATTTCGAGCAACACCAGGAAGACGACGACCGCTATACCGTCATTGAACAGGGACTCCCCGGTAATCTTGGTCTCCAGCGCCTTCGGGGCGCCCGCGCTTTTGAGTATACCGAGGACGGCTATCGGATCGGTCGGCGAGATCAGGGCCCCGAACAGCAGGCAATATATCAGCGGGATATCGAGCCCGATCAGGCTGAAGGTAAACCAGGTGCCGAAACCGATCAGAAATGTCGCGCCGATGACGCTCGCGGTAGCGAGGGTTGCGATCACCCAGCGCTGGTTCGCCAGGTCCTGCACATTGACATGCAAGGCTCCGGCGAACAGCAAAAAGCTCAACATGCCGTGTAGCAGCGTCTGGTCGAAATCGATGCTGTAGAGCATTTTCTCCAGATCCTGTTCGATCGGGTGCCCGATGGTTCCGAGAAGCAACAAGCCAAGGGACATGGACAGTGCGATGGCCATGAGTCCTATCGATGTCGGCAGGCGCAGGAAACGGTGGTTGATCCAGCTGAACACCGCCGCGAAAGTGATCAGCAGTGCGATGATATCAAAGAGTTGCATGTGCGCTTATCCCTGGTTGACGAATGTCATGGTCCTTGCCAGCCGGGACATTCTCGCTCCAATGTAATTGCCCCCGGGCTCTGGAATTATCGTCTCAACCAGTCCACTTCGCCAGTCTTGCTGTCCAGGGCATGCCCGCTTACCCTACCCTGTCATGTGAGAATAACCCGCACCATCCCGGCAACCAGAGTAGTTGCTTGATCAATCATTCGCCATAGACAGCTCACAGCTGTCCCCGGCGGGCCGCCACGAAAAACCGCATGGCGTTTTCTGTGACATTGGCAAGCAGGTCGTGCGTTTTTTTCATCGACTCCTCCAGTGTCATGGGACGATTCGCGAGGGCGAAAATCGCGTCGATGCCATACTCATGCAGATTGCCCAGGTCCTCGCCGATGCTGCCGGCCATAGCTATGCAGGGGACGTGGCGGGTCTTTGCGGCTGCGCCAACGCCTGCCGGCGCCTTGCCGAACACGGTTTGGAAGTCGATCTGCCCCTCCCCCGTGATGGCCAGATCGGCTCCGGTCAGCTTCGCATCCAGGCCGACGAGGTCGAGAACCAGGTCGACACCTCGCCGAAGCTCAGCCCCGAGGAAGGCCTTGAGTCCGGCACCGAGGCCGCCTGCTGCTCCGGCACCCGGCAAATCACGAATGTCCAAGCCGAGGTCCCTCTCGATGACATCCGCCAGATTCGCCAGGCCGGCGTCGAGCATTTCAACCTCTTCGGGGCCGGCACCTTTCTGCGGGCCGTAGACAGGAGCGGCACCCGTGGGGCCGCACAAGGGGTTATCGACGTCGCACACCGCATCGATCGCTACGTTCTGGATCCGGGGGTCGAGACCCGACAGGTCGATGTGCCGAATACTACCCAGAGATCCACCGACCGGTTCGACCGTCTCACCGTTTTGGTCGAGAAAGCGGGCACCCAGTGCACTGGCCATGCCGATGCCACCGTCATTCGTGGCGCTGCCACCGAGGCCGACTCCGATTCTGGTGACACCGAGCTCAAGCGCAGCGGCGATAAGTTCTCCCGTTCCCAATGTCGTGGTAACCAGGGGGGTACGCTGATCTGCGTCGAGCAGCGTCAAGCCGCTCGCCAACGCCATCTCCAGGGTGGCCAGACCCATCGCCGGCACATAACAGAAGGCCGCATCGACCGGATCGCCGCACGGACCGGTGACCTCAACCGCCCGGGACTCGCCGTCCAGTGCCTCCAGGGCTACCTGCACCAGTCCGTCACCGCCATCGGCAACGGGGACTTTTACGATCTCGGCATCGGGGACGACCCGCAGCACACCTTCGGCCATGGCCGTTGCGGCCTCGCTGGTGGTCAGGGAACCCTTGAAGGTATTGGGAGCGAGTACGATTTTCATTGCTGTTGTCCTGGGGCCTGTTAACACCAGGAATCTCGCCGCGGCGATCTTCTTGTGTTAACAGGCCCTGAGTGTAGTAACACTGCAAATGATACTGGCCACACCGACGAGCATGCAGCCGCGTCCGTGGATACGCACCGGAAACATTCACCTCCTTCCCTGTTTTCTGCCTGGTTTCCTGGCTGACTCCAATACGGATAATGCCCTGAGCGCGCGAGCCATTATCTCCCTTATTTCCGGGTGGTTGAAGTGAGCCTCCGGAATGTTGGCGCTGCTTTCTGGCGGGCGATCACATTCGCCGGCTATGTAGTAGCACTCCATACCCATAGGCTCGATCACCCGGGCCCATTTCTCGATCAACAGGGATATGCCATCGGTACCTGCTATGCGGGTTGAGACGAAGGCAATGCGCTTGATTGGCTCAGGCGATTTTTCAACGGTCATTTCTGGTTTAATCCGTGTCCTGCTGGATGCCGTACCGCCGGTTGTCATCATACTTCAATGGTTTGCGTCCGAATACAATTTGTGCGGAATGATGAGACTGGTTCTACACAGGGATCAGCCAAGCAAGGACCAATGACCGGATCACAGTTTGCCGCGGCTGTGTCTGGCGTCCTTTGTTCGAGGTTTCGAGAACCCGTGGTTGGATGGTTAGCGACGCGTCAGCGCCGCTGGCTGCGGATGCAGGCCACGGTCTGATGGGCGATCTCCAGCTCTTCGTTGGTGGGAACGACCAGCAGCGTTACGTTGCTTTTCCCGTCGTGAACGTCGAAGAGCTCAGTCACCCGGCGATCGTTCTTCTGTTCGTCGATGCGGATACCGAGCCCGGACAGGCCCTCACAGGCGCGTTGCCGGATCCAGGGGTTATTCTCACCAACACCGGCGGTGAACACGATGGTATCCACACGACCCAATACGGCGTAGTAGGCACGGATGTATTTCTTCAGTCGATAGCAGTACATCTCCAGGGCGAGCCGGTCCTTTTCGTCGCCAGAATCAGCGAGCCGCTGTACCTCCCGCATATCGTTCTCACCACAGACGCCCTTGAGTCCGCTCTCACGATTGAGGAGGTCCTCGATCTCAGCGCAGGACTTCCCTACTAGGAGAAAAGCGACCCGTTGTCCGCTGAATACCTGTTATACGGCAATCAGAAAACCCAACAGTAGCCCTATGATCAAACAAAATAACGATATGAACATGATTCCAGCGAAATAAACATCACTGGCATCTTGAGCTGTATCATTTGCTATCATCACTCTCTCCCGATTCAATGCCAGATGTTCCAGTCGCTGATGTCCGACCGAACCATGGCACGTTGAATTTGTCGTTGTTGTATATCCATATCTATTATTTGAGTGAGGCATCTTGCGTGCCAATATTCAGGGTTTGCAGTCAAAAATAACCAATACACTGATATTTATGAATATTGACACTTCTATTGATGATAAGCAGAACCAGTTACAGTAAGGTTTTGCGCGCTTTTAGTGCATGCGTGCGCAAAGAAGTCCTGGTTTGGTGCGTATAATCAAGATGTGATAACCGGATATTCGATAGTATCTGATGTCCTGCAGGGTTGCTCCAGACAGGATCTGCAGACGCGGATCAGCCGACCAGGCGTTCAGATATCAGGTGCAGCTTCGGTGTCAGCATCTAGCCAGGACACTGACACCTGAAGCGATTGCTCCTATTTCACCAACACGATTTCACCAGGCCGCCAGGTCTTCTCGTACCAGGGCTCAAGCGGGCCATAGAGGCGGAAGATTGTATTCCAGCCCTTGCCAGGAACCGTCTGAACCCAGTTGTTCTCCTGACCCTCCGGGGCCTTGGTGCCGAAGTAGACGTCATAGGATCCATCAGCGTTCTGGATCATGCCGGGTTTGTTGTTGTCGATCCCCGGAAACCGTTCGTCAGTCTGCAGCATCGATCGGGTCTGGTTATCGTAGAGTGTGAAGGACCAGAAATCCTTGGCTGGCACGTTCGGTGGCACGTGGACCTTGTAGGTTTTGCCGCCGTCCAAGGGATTGCCGTCTGCATCGAGGTAGGTGTAGGCGTACTTCGAGCCCTTCCCGATGATCTTCTTGGCCATGGCGGGAGTAATCCCCGTGGCATAGAAGTGAAAGCCCGCCCGCGCATCCAGTAATGTGGCCCCTTCGTGTACCCAGGTGTATTCTCCTCCCGGGAACGGATTCATCCAGTTGCTCTCTCCGGGGTAGAAATAAAACATTTCGTCGCGTGGTTTGGTCCAGATCGTCTTTACAGACATCGCGCCCGCAGCAACCGCGGCGGTGAGGATCTTCTTCATTCGCTCATCCGGCTCGAAGGGCTGACCTTTCTTTATGCCGATGGCAGCCAGGTAGCCGAGGATTTCCGGGTTCTCGCCTTCGCTGGGCTCCGCTTGAACCACCTCGTTGATCTCTTCGAAGATGTGGTAATCCATACGGTGAATCGTGTTGAAGGATTTGCCCGAGACGTTGACGAAAGTCATCTCCGGCGGGTTGTCCTTCTGCGATAGTGGGTAAATGCGGAATGTTTTTTTCGTTGTGTCGACCGCCGGTTTCGTTGAGCCGTCCACCTGGAAACCGCGCCAGATCACCCAGTTGCCATGGGTGTTGGCGCGGGCCACGTGATAGCCCTCGGGCACTTCACCGTCATATCCCGGGGGGAGAATCAGGAATCTGCCGCCCTCGCCCTTGTCCGGCCCGAGACGCCCGAAGTCCGTGACATACTTGAACCAGTGATCGTTTACAAATCCCAACACGTCGGGTGGGGTTTCGATGACCATGGGCTCATCCCCCAACTGGAGCCAGGCCATCATGTAAACGCTGGTTGTGTTCGCGGTCAGGAACAGCGCCCTGGAGTCCATCAGGTCCTCGAAAAGAACTGCCGTCGTATTGGCGGGACCGAATTCCAGAATACCCTTGCGAATTGCATCCATGGAGGCAATTTTCATTCCGTCCATGAAGGCCTGATACGCATTCTGAAAGTCCAGGAAATTGTAGGCCTTCTGGACGGTCTCGTCGTTGGGCACACCGTCGAAGAAGCTCAGATCACCGAGCCGGGTCTCGATGTTGTCCGGTGTAATGATCCCTGGCGGGATTTCTGTGGTCATCTTCATCTTCGGCGGCTCTGCCGCCCACACCACGCCGGCCGTGACGAGCCCTGCCACCGTCACTGCTGTCACAATCTTGTTCATCTCACTTCTCCTCTGATCGGTCTGAACTCCGCTACCTGCCACAGCCCATCAACTCGATGACGCGCGGCACGAATGTACTATGATACGACGTTTCAGTTGTTACAGATCGTCTTGGGTTTGTCTGGAGCACAGGCTGGCAAGC
>JARFQV010000324.1 GCA_029287615.1 Pseudomonadota bacterium
GACACCATCGATGGCTGCCGTGTCACCGGTAGTATCACCATGGATGGAGAGGATATCTATGATCCCAGGACCGATGTCGTCCCGTTGCGCGCGCGGGTAGGCATGGTCTTCCAGAAGCCAAACCCCTTTCCGAAATCGATCTACGAGAATATCGCCTACGGGGCGCGTATCCACGGCATGGCGAACCACAAGGATGAGCTTGACCAGGTTGTGGAAACGTCTTTGAAGAAGGCGGGTCTCTGGGAAGAGGTGAGGGACCGGCTGGAACAACCGGGGACCGGTCTGTCCGGCGGCCAGCAGCAGCGACTGTGTATCGCCCGCGCCATTGCCATCAGCCCGGAGGTGATCCTGATGGACGAGCCCTGTTCGGCCCTGGATCCCATCGCCACCGCCAAGGTGGAAGAGTTGATCGATGAACTGCGCGAGCGATTTACGATCGCTATCGTGACACACTCCATGCAACAGGCCGCGCGTGTATCGCAGCGGACGGCCTATTTCCACCTGGGTCGCCTGATCGAGGTCGGCACGACTGACGAGATATTCACCAATCCCACGCATCAGCTGACCGAAGACTATATCACCGGTCGTATTGGTTGAAGAACTCAAATCATGAGGCTGTGGAAGCTTGCGGGATGATAATACACAGGCCGGAAATTGCTGAAGCACAGACCTGCTGCTGGATCTTCATGGCATGTCAGGATGACCCGGCGGCCGGATTCGCAACAGAATACTGTGCAATGACCGGATTACCGGTGGGCAATCCCTGAACCGGTCCATCCGTTCAATAATCCTTTACTCCGAGGCTGGATCATATGACGTCAATCACATCGGGACATATCATGAAGCGATTTGACGGTGAACTGGGGCACCTGCATAAACTGGTTCTGGAGACCGGTGAAATGGTGCGCAACCAGTTGCATCGTGCCGTGAAAACCCTGGATGACGAGGACACGAAGGCCGCGCGTGAAGTCATCAGCAGGGACCAGGAGGTCAATGCGATGGACATTCAGGCCGACGAGGAGATGATCCGGGTCCTTGTCAAGCGTCAACCCGTGGCGAAGGACCTGCGGGAGGTGATGACGATCTCGAAGGCGATGGGCGAGCTGGAGCGCGTGGGTGATGAGGCACGCAAGATCGCCCGTTTGACGATTCATGTCTATGATAATGACGGGAGTCCCCCGAACGGCCAGATTCTTCGTGACATCCATACCCTGTCCGCCTTTGTGGACAACATGCTGGAGAAGAGTCTGGAATCCTTCAACGAACTGGATCTGCAAAAAGCGCTTGAAGTACTTCGTCTGGACGCCGAACTCGATGACGAATTCAAGTCCTGTCTGCGTCGTTTATCGACCTTTCTGATGGAAGACTCGCGCAGCATCGGGCATGTGATCGATGTTGTGCTGGGTATCCGGGCACTGGAACGGATTGGCGGTCATGCAAAAAACATTGCTGGTCATGTCGTATTTCTTGTCAAGGGCAAGGACGTGCGCCATGAGAGCCTGGGTGCGGTGGAGCGTGAAATCGCCGGCAATCCCTGATACAGGACCGGTCAACAGGCACAGTACCGGGAGTTCAGCATCGACCGAGGCGGCCAGGCGCATTGGCGCAGGCATAGTGGGCCCTGCGTCAAGCCATTGCAACAACGCAGATGGTCGCCTGGCGCCTCGCCCGAAGGGGGCGCCACAAATGGCCTGCAGCCGCGTTGCTGCTCTTGGCAAGGGCACGGCAACCATTGCCTGCGAGCCGCGCCTTGCTGTGAACCATTAGTGGCGCTCTGATACGTACATTTAGTACGATACAGGACGCTAGATCGGGAACGGATAGAGCCAGTTGCCCCAGGTGTAGGCGCGGATTACGATTCGGCGCAGCGGAGCAAAACCCTTTCCGACACCGGTATAGATAGCCGCCGCACCCTGCACCCCCGCCGGCAGGCGGAGTTTTTCCTCATTATCGAAGTCGATCTTGACGGCAATCCTTCCCCTGGGTTGCCGGTGCAGGAATTCGGGGATGTCTCCGCTCGGTTTGAATTGCCCCTGACCGGTTGCCCACCAGATGGTATCCACCGTACCGGTGAAGATTTCTCCCGGGTAGGTATCGAGTGCGATCTCCACCTGCTGGCCGGGCTCCACGAACTTCAGGTGCTCCTGGACATAGGTGCCCAGCAGGTAGGGATCCGCATCCAGGACAAAACTTGCGATTGCGCCGATTCGCCGGGAACCCACGACCAGGCCGGGCAGCGCCTGCAGATTGATGATGAAGCCGTCTGCGGGGGCATAAATCGTCGTCTGTTCAAGATAGTATTCTGCTTCGGCCAGCTGTGCCTCGATCTCGGCCACCGAGGTATTGACCCCGTTGATCTGTGACTCGTACTGCAACCGGGCCTTGCGCAGCTGCGCCCTGTCACCGGCCAGTTGTGCCTCGCGTATGCTCAGCTGTTCCTGCCAGCCTTGCAGGACCTCCTCCGATGCGGCCCCTTGGGGGACCATTTTCGAGAAGCGATCCACCTGTTCCCGGGCGTACTTGATATCAGCCTCATCCTTGACGATCGCCTGCGATGCGGCCTCGACGTCCGCCTCCAGAACAAGGACATTCTGTCTGGCGGCGGCCAGCTGGGCCTGGATCTGGTCCAGCCGGGACCGGTAGATGCGATCATCGAACCGAAACAGCGGGTCGCCTTTCTTCACGGGTTCGCCGGGTTCCACGATGACCTCGCTCAGCAGGGTCGGCTCTGGCAGTCGCGGCACGATCTGGATGGTATGGCGTACAATCCTTGCGTCGTTCGAGTAGGGCTGTGAGAAACGTATACCGATCAGGAAGACCAGTAGCAGGTGTACGCCGACCCAGAAGGTAGCGATTCCCCACAAGACACTGAATTTCGCAATCCTGAGCCGGAAAAAGACGAGCCAGACGACGAAGACATACAGAAAGGTTATGACAAGCGCGGCTACCATGGATCAGGACTGTTCGTTGCCGGCCTTGGCGGATTCCGGCGAACTGCGATCCCCTGCGGGTTTTACGCTGCCTGCGGACAAGCGTTCGATCTCCAGCTCGATGTGCTCGCGTTCCTCTCGGGGACCGCGCCGGATATCGATGGTGATCGAGTCGTGAATGGACCAGATCAGCGCATGTAACCAGGGCAAACCACCCAGGAAACCGAGGTTGCCCATGAGCTTTACGGCCTCCGCATGCGGGTGCTTGCGCTGTATCGCCAGCTTGCCGGGCAGGCTGATGAACCATACAAAGATGACCGTAAACCCGATCACCAGTATCAAAATGGCGAGAAAGGTCAGGTAGTCCCAGAAATCGAGCGTCATGATCGGTCTCCTCCAGACAGTATTCCTTCAGGGGCCAGTCCGCCGTGACCGGATAATTGTCGCTGAAAACAGATCCATGGTGCGCTATCGACGCCGTGCGGTCAGATGTCCAGGTTGTCACTTGAAATCAACGAGTTGATCCTATTGTAAAATATCTTACTCTCCGGGCAATTTCCAGCAGTGTTCGACACAGGGGGGGGCTGCCCCCGTTTTCTGCGCCCTGAATCAGTGCGTACTGCCTCGTGATCCTTGTTTTACAAGGGTCTTTTCAGGTTTCCTGAAATCGAGGTTTTAACCGGGGCACAGATTCGGGATAATGCGCACCCGACAGCCAAATGTGAGCAAGCAGGGATTGCCATGGCAGAGAATGATGAACTGACATTCAGGAAAAGAGGGTGGGCATCCTACCGCACCGAGATGTTGATGGCGCTGGTGGTGATCATCATCGGGGTTGCCATGTGGTTATTGCCGACCGATGAGGAGCAGAGCCAGCCCAGTCTGCCGGAATTACCGTCTGCGACCAGCAGGCAGGAAAAACTTCCGCTGGCGCCTCCTGCCGGTGATAGTGCTGCAGCGACAGACAGGGCGAGTGGGGAAGATGCAGCCCCGCGCAGCGGCGACAGGGCGAGGGCCTTCATCAAACAGCTGCGTGCCGATGGACAGCCATCCGAAGCAGACCGGGTGTTCGAGGAGGCTGAGCGAATGCAGGCTGACGGCATGGTGGATGACGCCTACCTGCTGTACCACTTTGCCGCACGCAATGGTCACGCGGAGGCTGCCTTGCTGCTTGCTACCCAGGCCGATCCGGCCTACCACAGTACGGATTCCAGCTACCTGCCGGTTGCGGAACCCGAGCAGGCCTACAAGTGGTACCGTGTGGCCGCGGATGCGGGTAGCGAGGAGGCTGCTGCCCGTCTGCAGGCCCTGCGCAATCGGGTGGAACAGGCGGCTGCAGACGGGGACGAGCAGGCCCAGCGCCTGATGCTACAGTGGCGGTAACGATTAGGGAGTTTGTGAACATGAAAATCTCTTTCCTGGTTCTCTTCATTACCCTGGCAGTACAGTCCGGGGCGGTGATTGGTGTCGCTGGCGCGGTTGACACCCCCTTGCTGATGGAAGGCAAGCGCAGTCTTTTCCAGCGTGTGCTGAGTGTGCCGGGCGCCCGGCTCGCCACCGAACCCGGGGGACAGGCAAGCAAGGAACTGGAATCCTTCACCGCGCTCTATGTCTACGATCGCAGAGAGCATGAGGGCAGGGAATGGATTGAGGTGGGCGGCGATTACCACGGTACCCGTGCGGGCTGGTTGCCCGCCGACAGCGGTATTGAGTGGAACCACGGACTGACGGCCGCCTTTCGTGATCCTGCCGGACACGACAGGGTGCTGCTGTTCAGGGACAACGCATCCCTGCGTCGACTTTCGCAGCAGCGTGACATGGATCTCTACGAGCGCTTGTATGGAGAGGCGGTGCAGAACCGGCTTTCCGATGGCTCTCCGGTGATCGCCATTCAGCCTCCCGGCCATATCGATATTCGGGATGATTTCTACCTCGTGCCGATTCATCAATACGAGGACGTGTATCTGGGTAGCGAGAAGGCGCGGCTGCTGCAGGTTTCGAGTGTTCCGCTGGACGGCCGGCAGGGCGATACCAGCGAGAGCAGGACCCCGGCAAAGGCGGGTGAGGGCGCACAGGCCTATTCCGCTGGTCTGGTGTTTGTTATCGATTCCACCCTGTCAATGGAACCCTACATCGAACGCACCCAGGAAGCGGTCAAGACCATCTATGACAGTCTGGACGAGGGCGAGATTCAGGGGCGGGTGAATTTCGGCCTGGTTGCCTACCGGGATAACGTTTCCGCCGTACCCGGGCTGGATTACCTCGTGCGCACCTATGTCGATCTGGACGAAGGCCGGGATGCAGAGGGTTTTCTGTCCAGGGTAGCCACGATGGAGGATGCCGGGGTTTCCAGCAGGGATTTTACCGAGGACGCCTACGCCGGTGTCAAACAGGCGATCGAGGGCATCAACTGGGAAGGCCATGATGCCCGCTACATCGTGCTGGTCACGGATGCCGGTGCCCGCAAGGCCGATGATCCGCTGTCCAGTACCGGCATGGGTGCCGAAAGCATTCGGCAACTGGCGCGCAACAAGGGCATCGCCATTTTCGTACTGCATTTGCTGACGCCGGCAACCATGCCGGATCAGGAAGCAGATGCAGCGCAGTACCGCAGTCTGGCTGATTTTCCGGGCATCGGCAGCCTGTACTATGGTGTGCCGACCGGCGATATCGAGCAATTCGGGAAGGTGCTGGATGCCCTGGCCGGGCAAATCACCGGACAGGTGCGGATGGCGGCCGCCAACCAGGAGCCCGTGGCACCCGTACCGGCAGGTGAGGATGCTCAACTGGTTGAACTGCAGGACAGGGTGGCAAAGCTGGGTTATGCCCTGCGTATGCGTTACCTGCAGAAGACCGAGGGCGGACAGGTGCCGAACGTCTTCAATGCCTGGCTGCTGGACCGGGATTTCCGTAATCCCGAACGTCCCACGCTGGACGTGCGTGTACTGCTAACCCGCGACCAGTTGTCCGATCTCAATGACATACTCAAGCAGGTTCTCGATACCGCAGAGGAGGGATTGCTGTCGCCCGAGAATTTCCTGAACGAACTCAAGAGCCTGGCGGCAACGGTATCCCGGGATCCCGGGCGCCTGGGTGGCACTACCGCGATCACGGCCGGGGAAGGCAAGAGTCTGGCGGATCTGGGATTCATGCGGGAGTACATCGAGGACCTTCCCTATACCGGCGAGGTGATGGGCCTGTCGCTGGATGACTGGCAGAGCTGGTCCACCAGGGAACAGATCGGTTTTCTTCACCGTCTGGAGGAGAAGGTCAGCTATTATCGCGCCCTGCACGACCATACCGATCTCTGGGTCAGTCTGAATGGCGGACCGGTGAGTGGCGATTCCGTATTCCCCGTTCCACTCGAACTGCTTCCCTAGGGCTTGTCAACAGGCACTGACATATCCGTCCGGGGCGAGGTGAATACCATGTCTGCAGCGGCACCAAAATCGGGTCAGCCGCTGATCTACCTGCTGCACGATGTGGTCAAGACCCGCGAGTCGGAGGGCGTGGCATTTCGTCTCAGGGTGCCGAGCCTGCAGATCGCCAGGGGAGAGAAGATTGCGCTCATCGGCGAGTCGGGCTGCGGAAAATCGACCCTGCTCGATATGCTCGCCTTCATACTGCGCCCTTCTACCGCCGGTGCCTTCCGCTTCAGGCCGCAGGACGACAGCGGTCCGCTCGATGTGGATGCATACTGGCAGCGGGACCGGCACAACAGGCTGGGTGACATGCGCAAGCGTCATATCGGTTACGTCATGCAGACCGGTGGCCTGCTTTCCTACCTGTCGGTGCGTGAGAACATGAGCCTGTGCCGCAGTGTTCTGGGCATGGGAGATGACGGTACGGTGGAGCACCTTGCCGAGAAGCTGGGCATTGCCAGCCATCTGGGCAAGCTGCCCGATGCCCTGTCCACGGGCGAGCGACAGCGGGTGGCCATTGGCAGGGCCCTTGCACACCGGCCGGAGATCGTGATCGCAGATGAACCCACCGCATCGCTGGATCCCTATGCGGCGGAAAATGTTATGTCGCTGTTTATCGGATTGGCGGAAGACTTTAACAGTACGGTCATACTGGCCAGCCACGCCTGGAGAAATATCAGGGAACTGGGCCTGCGCCGTCTCGCCCATCGCACCACACGTTCTGCTGATCGTAAATTGACCCAGACGGTCGTCAGGGGCTGATCATGGTGATGGTCCTGGGCAAGGTCTTTCGTCTGGCTGTCCGCGACTATTTTCACGAGTGGCAGATGTCGGGTTGTTTCGTGCTGGCGCTGGCTGCGGTACTCGGTCCCATGATGGTCTTGTTCGGCCTCAAGTTCGGTATCGTGGGTGCCATGATGGATGAACTCATCGAGGATCCCCGCAATCGCGAAATACGTCCTGTTGGCAGCGGTCATTACGAGGCACACTGGTTGCAGAGCGTAGAGGGGCAGCCTGAGGTAGCCTTTCTGGTGCCACGTACCCGCAGCATCGCCGCGACCATCGAGCTGGGTAGCCAGCGCTCGTCACGCATCGTGCCCGTTGAGCTGATCGCCTCGGATCTCGGTGATCCCTTGCTTGCGCCTGATAAACCCGCACCGGAAGGACTTGACCGTATTGTATTGTCCGCCACCACGGCGGAAAAGCTCGATGTCGGTGATGGTGACATACTGGACGGCAGTCTGGCCCGCCGTTTCCGTGGCAGGCAGGAGCGGGTACACCTGCCGCTTGTCGTGGTTGCGATAGCACCTGTACAGGCGTTTTCGCGTGACGGAGCCTTTGTCTCGGTGTCCTTGCTGGAGGCGCTGGAGGATTTCCGGGACGGAAGGGCGGTGCCTGAACTCGGATGGACAGGCGAGCCGGCGGACACCGATCGCACCTACCCGGGGTTTCGGCTCTATGCGCGCTCGATCCATGACGTCTCAGGCCTGCGCGATGCCTTCCTGGAGCTGGGTATCGATGTCCATACGCAGGTGGCGGAGATCGATCTGGTACGGCGCATGAACCGGAATCTTACCGCTGTCTACTGGGTCATTGCCGTGATCGGTATCGTGGGTTTTTCATTGTCGCTGGGCGCCAGCCTGTGGGCCAATGTCGATCGCAAGCGCAAGGAACTGTCGGTACTGCGCCTGGTTGGATTTCGCACCATGGACATCGTCTGGTTCCCCATGGTGCAGGCGCTGTTCACCGCTATCCTCGGCTGGGTGCTGGCGGTCTCCATCTATTCCGTGACCGCCTGGATGATCAATGACATGATGGCTATGCAACTGGGACCGGGACAACAGGTATGCCGCCTATTGCCCTGGCACTATGCCATCGCCCTTGCATTGACCTGCTGTGCCTCTGCGATAGCCGCCGGCCTGGCCGGGTTTCGATCAGCGCGCATAGAACCATCGGAAGGTCTTCGGGATTTGTAGGAAGCCAGGACGGCACCGGCCGTTGAATGTTCGGGTGTGAATGTTCCCATCCTGATATGATTCTTTTTGTAGTTGACGGTGTGTTTCTGCACCACCTCCCCCTTCTTGTCCGATTATCCCCGACACCACTTTTACTGGATGCCGCGACCTGCGTTATGACAAAACTGATTTAGGGAATCTCTGATTAATTCGTCATTCCGGGC
>JARFQV010000345.1 GCA_029287615.1 Pseudomonadota bacterium
TCCGGTACGGGTACGGAAGGCGCGACACTGCGGGTATACATAGAACGTTATGAGCCGAATATCGACAGGCACGGAGTTGATAACAGCGATGCGCTTGCGGATCTGGTGTTGTTGGCCGACGAGATTGCCGCTATCCGGAAATCCACGGGCAGAAACAGCCCGAGTGTCATTACCTGAGCCTGCCCCCGTGTTTGCCGATCGAGCTTGCTCAGGGTGGTAAGGTAAATGATTGATTACAATAAATATAAAGTTGCCGTTGCGCCGATGATGGAACGTACCGACCGGCATTGCCGTTATTTCATGCGCCTGATTTCCAGGCAGGTCGTGCTGTATTCGGAAATGGTGACCACGAGTGCCCTGTTACATGGGAACCATGAGGATCTGCTGAAGCATGATCCTGGTGAAAATCCGGTTGTTCTCCAGCTGGGGGGAAATGAACCGTCAGAACTGGCTATCTGTTCCGCCATGGGGGAAGACAGCGGTTATGATGAAATCAATCTGAATATTGGTTGTCCAAGTACTCGTGTGCAATCCGGAAGAATCGGTGCCTGTCTGATGGCTGAGCCCACCCTGGTGGCTGAATGCGTGTCCGCAATGAGCGCTGCTGTCTCGGTGCCGGTAACGGTCAAGACCCGGATCGGGATCGATGACCAGGATTCATATGATTCCTTGTGTAATTTTGTCGAGGTGGTCTCCTCAGGCGGTTGCGGGCATTTCATCATCCATGCCAGAAAGGCTGTATTGAAAGGGCTGAGCCCCAGGGAGAACCGAACCATACCTCCGCTGCGTTATGATTACGTTCACAGGATCAAACGCGACTTTCCCGGTCTGCGTATCAGCATCAATGGTGGACTGAAGACGCCGGATCAAATCAGGGCTCAATTACAGCACGTTGATGCCGTGATGATCGGCAGAGAGGCCTATGACAATCCCTATCTGCTCGCCGAGATCCAGGGTATTTCTGCCGCAGATGACGAACAACCGGTTTCCCGTGAGGAGATCATCCGGAAACTGGGCGCATATATCGCACGAGAGCAGCGTTCCGGGGTAAAACCCGCGTATATACTCCGGCATGTGTACGGTT
This sequence comes from Pseudomonadota bacterium, assembly GCA_029287615.1. Taxonomy (GTDB): domain Bacteria; phylum Pseudomonadota; class Gammaproteobacteria; order UBA9214; family UBA9214; genus JARFQV01. The sequence goes on from JARFQV010000345.1 coordinate 1,085, forward strand.
TGTACAAAGGCAGGCCAGGTGCACGTATCTGGCGACGTGAACTGGGTAACGCACTGCGGGCTGATCAGGATATCGGCGTGTTGATGGATGCACTGTCGAAACATGAGGGCAGGGTGCAGGGCGGGATTGCCCGGTAATCCGGGAGCTGTCTGCACTGTGTTATAACCCGAGACACTGCCATGCATGCAATGTTGCCGCTGCTCATTGAAACCGAATTTCCGCCAATACGACGAGGTCGGCTGGAAACCCTGCAGGTCAATATGGGGTACCTGTGCAACCAGTCCTGCCTGCATTGTCACGTCAATGCGGGTCCACGCCGTACGGAGATAATGACAGACAGGACGATTGAGGATGTACTCGAATATCTGAGTGTCTCCGGCGTTTCCTCACTGGACCTCACGGGTGGGGCACCAGAGCTGAATCCGGGATTTCGTTACCTGGTCAGAAAGGCATCCGAACTGGGTGTGCATGTGATCGATCGTTGCAACCTGACTGTACTGCAAGAGCAGGGACAGACTGATCTTCCGGAATTCCTCTGCGATCACAGGGTGGAGATTACAGCATCGCTACCCTGTTACCTCGAAGAGAATGTAGACAGACAGCGTGGGAGTGGTGTTTTCAATGCCAGTATCGATGCCCTGCGAAAGCTGAATTCCCTGGGTTACGGAGAGGACCCGGATCTGTTGCTGAATCTTGTATTTAACCCCCAGGGACCGGAATTGCCTCCGGACCAGGCGATGCTGGAACAGCAGTACAAGTCCTATCTCGCTGAACAGTATGAGATACGCTTCAATAGATTATTCGCACTGGTCAATATGCCTATTCAGCGGTTCGGCAGCACGCTGGTGTCCAGGGGCGAGTTCTCCTCGTATATGGAATTACTGAAGAACTCGCATTGTCCGGATAATCTCGGCAGCGTCATGTGCTGCTCTCTGATCAGCATTGACTGGCAGGGATTTGTCTACGACTGTGATTTCAACCAGATGCTGGATATCTCACTTGCTGTGAATGGTATGCAAAGACCGCATATCAGGGACATAACCGGCATGAATCTGGAGGGATCATCCATAGCCGTTGCGAGCCATTGTTACGGATGCACGGCCGGGCAGGGTTCGGGTTGTGGTGGTGCACTGGATCATTCCCGTAGTGAATAAGGCATGAAATTATGTCTGTCGTATCCGTGATCATACCGGTACTGAACGAGGCCGATGTAATCGAGCGTACCCTGAGATCCCTGCAGCCAATGATCGGCCGGGGACATGAGGTAATCGTCGTCGATGGCGGCAGTGATGATGACACGGTAGCACGATCACGCAGTCTTTCCAGCAGAACGATCGGGGCACCCCGTGGACGGGCGCGGCAGATGCAGGCCGGTGCCGATATCGCAACCGGTGATGTATTGTGGTTTCTGCATGCAGACACCCTGCCTCCCGATAACGCGGACCGCCTGATCCTGGATGGCCTGCATGAGAACGGGTATCAGTGGGGAAGATTTGATATTCATATTGAAAGTGACGGTATCCTGCTGCGCCTGGTTGCCCGCATGATGAATCTGCGTTCCCGCCTGAGCTCCATTGCCACGGGGGACCAGGGTATATTTGTCGAGAAGGCGTTATTCATGAGGGCAGGTGGTTATCCGGATATCGATTTGATGGAAGATATTGAGCTTTGTCGTCAGTTGAAACGGGAGGGAAGGCCTCTCTGTCTGCAGGAAAGAGTGTCGACCTCGGCGAGGCGCTGGCGGATGCATGGGGTTGTGCGGACCATTTTTCTGATGTGGTTTTTGCGTGCGGCGCATGCAATGGGTGTTGAACCGGGCCGGCTGGCCCGCTATTACGGGATGTAAGCGGTTTGGAGTATCCAGACTCCCGGATTCTGATATTTGCCAAGGCACCCGTGCCGGGTACCGTCAAGACAAGGCTGATAGCGGGGATTGGCAGGGACCGGGCGACTGCCCTGTATGAAAGGCTGGTCCTTCATACGGTCCGCCGCGTCACCGAATCTCGTCTGTGTCCGGTCGAGCTCTGGTGTGCTCCCGATACCGGGCATGATTTATTCAGAACCTGCATGCTTGATTTTGGCACCGACCTGCATGTTCAGGTCGGTGATAATCTGGGCGAGCGGATGCTGCATGCACTCTCGGCCAGTATCGTCCGGGAGAATCCGGTAGTCCTGCTGGGCTGTGACTGTCCATCGCTGACTCCGATAGATATCCGGAATGCGTTCCGAATTCTGCATGGCGGTCATGACGCGGTTATCGGGCCGGCCCTGGATGGCGGTTATTATCTGCTGGGATTGCATGAGGCCGCAGAGGCATTGTTCAGGGGGATTCCGTGGGGAACGGATGCGGTCTGTGAAGAAACCTGCCAGAGGCTGAGTGGACTGGGCCGAACCATCTATCAACTGGGAGCCAGACGTGACCTCGACACACTGGAAGACTACCGGGCAATACGGCAATCTGGCGAGCACGACTGGCTGTTCGAAGAGGCAAGCCAGGGTCGCATGGAGACCGGCCTCTGGCGTTCCGGCTGAATCATGGCCTTCGAAACTACCGGCTTATCAAGGAATAATGCCGTACAGGTCTGACTTTCCTGTGGGGCAGGATTCAGACGAAGAAGGCCGGATGGTCTGCTGTGAATAAAACCCTCGAGGATTCCCCATCCTGTATCGGCTTGGCTGCATACCTGTTAATATAGGCTGGCTTGCCATGGGGGCGTATTGGAACTATCGTTAACATATTGAAAAGACAAAACAAGGCCTTTTCCCGTCAGCTTTCAGGAATTATCATACAAGCTTTCGGTCAGAATCAGTATTTCAGCTGATCAGCCGGATGGAACGATGGATTACAACGCTGGGCAGCAGCCCATGTTTATTCTATAGAACAATCAGCTAAGGAGTTCAGGTTATGAGACGTCTCTATTTTCTTATTCCAAATGTCGACAGTGCCAAGACCATTGTTGACGAGCTCTTGCTTGCCCGGGTGGAAGAGAGGCATATTCACATAGCTGCCAAGGACCATCATGCCCTGACGGAGGCGCACCTGCCCGAGGCAAATCTGTTGCAGGAGAGTGATTTCGTACCTGCAGTTGAGCGAGGTCTGGCCATCGGTGGCGCGACCGGAGCCCTGGCGGGGATTGCTGCGGTTGCGATACCCGGCATCGGTCTTGCGCTGGGTGGCGGAGCCATCCTGGGTATCGGACTTGCGGGTGCCGGTCTGGGGGCATGGGCATCGGGCATGATTGGTATCTCGGCACCGAACACCCAGCTCAAGGAATTCGAGAGCGCTATCGAGGCTGGTGAATTTTTGATGATGGTGGATATACCCAAGACACGGGTGGACGAAATCACGGATCTGGTCAAAAAGCATCATCC
>JARFQV010000049.1 GCA_029287615.1 Pseudomonadota bacterium
GAAAGGTTCGAATCCAGCATGGTCTCGGCATATGACAGGGAAATCCAGGTGGATCTGGAAGTGTGGCGCAACCCGCTGGAGATCACGGGAACCGCTCCCCGGGATGCGCTATCACTGGTGCTGCCTCTGTCCGATAGCAACAACTATGTATCGGGCGGTCTGAAGGTGACGACAGAACACATCGATCTATTCGGTCCCGGTTGCGAGGTCTTTGCACTCATGAAGCAGCAGACCTCCCTCATGGCCCTGTCGATCTCTATAGAGGCACTGGAGCGCCTGGCTGATCTGCCGGCAGCAATGGTGGTGGCAGAGTACGCCGAGGGACACAAAGTGGTCAGCACAACCAGCCAGGCTGCAGAGGATCTGCGCCAATGGGGAGCCGGACTTCAGCAGCGATTCAAGCACCATCCGATACCAGACGAGACATACGACCAGCTGTTTGATGAGATACTGCTTGTCATTGCCCGCGCACTCCAGTCCATGAAAGAAGATCCGGACAAATCATTTCAACGTCGCTTTGATCTCGCCCGGCGCGCGCGCGAATACATGCTCGAGCGGCGATCCTGCCCGCCTGCCATCTCCGAGATCTGCGCCTTCCTGAAGATCAGCGAAAGAACGCTGCATAACGCGTTTAGTGAGACATACCAGGTATCGCCCAAACGTTTCCTGAAGACCCAGCGCCTGATTGCCGTGCATCAGGAATTGAAATCCGGTGTCGCATCCGCGAATGTCACCGATATCGCTACACGCGAGGGATTTTCCAGCCTGGGTTACTTTGCAAGGTATTACCAGGCGATGTTCGGGGAACTCCCGTCAGAGACCTTGCGCAGACGATCCGCTTGATACCGGTACGATATGTACCACCCGGTGTCTTGAAAAATATTCTGAACTCCGGGTAACACAGGATCCCGGACATCCGGGCAAGTTTCTCCGATATTCAGACTGGAAGGTCTGGTAACCGGGCGACTTGCCCTTCGCCTGAACCGTGTGAAGGTAGTGAGTGCATGAACTGGTCGTTCACGCCTGGCATTCGGCATTCACAATTTCAGCCAGCAATCAGACTTCATCGTGCTGCAGGTAAACATCCACTTTTATACCCTGAAGGTAAATACGAATGGCCTCACCTCCTTTCGGAGGTGAGGCCATCGGTTCCTATCTTACACTTATATCAGGATTTCGGCGTATACCAGATTGGTGAGGTGTAAGCTCGTTCCCGGGTGATCATTTCCGACTCCTCCGGCATCTTGATGCCGAAGCGCTTTGCCTCGTACGCTGTCCAGCGTGGCGTTGGAATCTCGATCACGCGTGCATAGTAGACAGCGGGTATCGACGGATCAAAGTCCGGATCGCTCCAGACGGTGCTGAGTTCCGGATCACCGATTGTGTTGGCCCAGGTGGCATTGGCTACATCGACAGTATTGCCAACTGCCGGCAGCTTGCCATCCTCGCCGGGCTGGCGATCGCCACTCCAGGCCACATCGTAGATCTTTTCCTGCCGCTTACCGCTGCTATCTACCCACCCCTTGACGATCTGGATGCGATCGAGATTGCCTGATAGCGGATCCTTCAACGCCGCCACCAAAAAGCCTGGCGCCGTCTTGCCGTTTGCAGCTGGCGGTAGATCCCCACCCATGGGGACACCCTTCGTATAGCCGATATTGGCCGGGAGCCTGTTCATGGCGTCTTCCGGCGTGAAGTCCCATCCGCCGAAGAACCGCACCAGTATGCGGGGTCCGGTGGTGGCATAGGTCTCCTTGCGCATCATTGCATCGAAGATCGCCTCCCGGGTGTTCTCCCTTGCCCACACGGCCGCCAGGCCCGAGCTGACCATGTCCCAGCTCTCGTACCGGCCATTTGAGGTCGCGGCCATTGGGTGATTGTAGCGTTCCGGTCCCGGCTCGGTGCCCGAGTGCTTGCCGAAGAAATTTTCCTCTTCTGCTGTGGCCAGCGCGGTATGACTGTCGGTGGAACCGATCATGCCGAACTTGTAGGGGTTTACGCCCAGTTCCTGCTCAAGCTGCAATCCGGTCTGGAGCGCAGTGCGAGCATATTCGTACTGCAACATCTCATCCTGCTTCGCTGCACTGAGGTCCAGATTACCCTGGTCCCAGGTCTCATAGTCAGCAAACTCGTCAGCGGGTGACAAGGAGGGATGTGACTCGCCGTCTCCCTTGATCTGTGTGACTTCGTATAATGGCTCCCACTGGATACGGGTCTCGGCATAGTCACGATCGATCTTTTCACCCGTAAAGGAATCGACGACCGGAAACATGATTCCATTACTGAGATTGCCATTGTGGGCAATCGCCAGGATCTGCCCTCCTGTCTTGTCCTCGTATTTGCTCATCCATTTCCACAAATCCCGCGGGTTGTCGCTACCCTGCGGCTTGAGTGTGGTGTATGGTTCCATGACACCGGCCCTGGCTGCATCATCGCGATAGACGACCACTCGATGCAGGTTGTTACCACCGGTGTTTGAGGTCCATTCGTAACCGATAAATGCAGTGAATCTGCCCGGGTCATTATATTTATCCGCTGCCTTGATGGTCTTATCCCAGGCGGAACGATAGGCCTGGCTCCCCGGCGGTGAGGCAAGCGCCTCGGGAAAGGTTCCCTGCGAGAAGGCCTCGATAATCTCAATGGCAGCCGCTACACCCTGTTGTCCACCGGCCTGTACCATCCCATACCATTTTTTACCGGTGGGATCCGCCAGCATCTGCGGATCGCCGGAGAAGAGCCGGGGGAAAAACCCCATGTTGTCGGAGTGATCCGCAACCACGAGGAAATCGAGCGGGCGCGAAAGCTTTGCCTGAAGACCGGTCGAGGAAGTGAGTTCCTCGCCACGTGCGAAGCGGTAAGCGTCCTCCGGACCGAGCCGCGCACCAAAAGACCCCGCATCAAATGACATCCCCGTGTGCAGGTGCGTATCCCCCCAAAAGACCTCGGTGGGGAAGTTGCGTCCCGCATAGGGCGAAAAGTGTTTCTGTGCCGGAAAGGCACCCGCTGCGGCGTCTGTCGGTGCCGGAAGTCCCACGGTATTACCGGCAAATGCCGGACCGGCGAGTCCAAATGTGAGTACTGCGTACGGGATCAGGCTACGGTATTTCGCAGACATATTTTTCTCCATGATTTTAATTTCAGTAACTTTTGGTTATTGGCTGTACTAACTGAGCGGGATACGGACTGAAAATTGTAGTAGAAACTGTACAAACATGCGCAGTTTGATAACAAACTGGTGTGGACTGCTGGTTTATGATCAGAAAATAGACATCCATATCAGCGCTTTTGATCAACAGCTACGGGTAACAGGTTGCCGATCCTCATTCTCGTTCCGAATGACTGAAGCATAGTACAACGCTACCACACAATCATAACTCATGAGTTACATACCGGCGGACGATGGTTGCCAATTCAATAGAGTCATTAGTCGCCTGATTACAGTACTACTCACTCATTCCATGAGTTAGCCGGGTTGTCTGGTTTAGAGCGGTACGGCCGGTGTAGTACCGATCCCGGACATCCGTCATCGCATCATTTTTCGCCCGTCCGGGATCTTCTGACAAATCGACTTCACTCTACGTGCTTTTCGCTACTTGTGCCTCTGCCCATCCAGGGCCAGGGGAAGAAGGGTCCCAGGTAGTCAGCTGACCACCACTGCCCCGTCTCCGCCCGTTCCTGCTGCGAGGTAAAGCGGTACTGATACAGGCTGGAGCGGATGTAGGCGGGAGGTTGATCCGGAAACGGATTCAGCTCGAACAGACCGGTTACGGAGGGCGAGTTTTCAAGCAGGCGCTCCAGTAGTTTTTCATACCACATCATGTTCAGCGGATGTCCCTCTGGCAGGAACCACATCATCCAGTCGAGTCGGGGCTGATGCGGAATCACCACCGCTGGACGCAGCCGTGTATACCCTGGTTTGTAACGGAAGACATAGGGCCGCCATTCGATGGCATCGTCTGAACCCTCGATGATGATCTCCTTCCGATCGGTCTTCATCGTCGGAAACACGTGATACTTGTGCACAATATGAAACGGCTGTAACTGTTCCAGCACAGACTGTGCGGGTTCCGGACTGCGCTGCCTCGAAACCATCTCCCACATCTGGAAAGCGCTGACCAGGACGATCAGACCGGCCAGCGCGGCCATAGCTGCCTGATATCTTCCCCGAACCGATGACCCTGCACCGATACCACCGGATAACCACCGGCCCGCCGGTGCCGGAATCAACCGCTGTAATTGGCGGTCGGTGAACAGAAACAGACAGAGGAAGATGGTCAGGATATTGAAAAAATTATGATTACTGGTCAACAGGATCACGACCTGCAGCAAGATAGTCGCCCAGGCGGCAAACAGGCGGGCCTTGCCGGGCAGAAACATCATGAACGGCACCACTATTTCGATGAACAACACGGCACCGGTACCAGTCCGCAGCAACCACTCCGGCAGGTGATGCGCATACCAGGAAACCCAATGAGGCAGCGGCTGTGTCTCGAAGTAGGACTCCAGCGCGGTGAGATTTGACCAGGACGGGTCACCACTCAGCAGCTTGGATATCCCGGATTGAAATCGCAGGCGAAACAGCAACCAGCGAAACAGGAAGATGGTGATGCCGGAACCGTAGGGCAGGAAGATCGCCAGAAAACCGCTCTCGAGCAGTAGATAGTCCCACTGGAAATTCGTGAATGGCAATCCGGCGTGATACAGGGACAGATAGCAAATAAACAGCAGGACGAGAGACAGGCGTTGCAGGATATTGAAGAACAGCAGAACGGAAAAGACGGCTCCTGCGATCGCGACACCCTGCAGGGCAAGGTCACTGGCACTGAACCAGAACAGATTGGGGGAGACCAGAAACCGCTCCGCGCCGTACTCGGCTTCCAGGTGCTGCAGTTGCGCTGAAAAGGGAAGTATCCCGTCGGCACCGGCCAGTCCGGTAATCTGCAGGCCGAGCGATACGAATGCCACCAGGTAGACCAGGGCAAGCAGGCGCAGAAACAGACCGGATACAAGCTGGTATGCACCCGCCACTCCCTCCCGGGTATTTGCTATCGCGGCCGTATCCCCACCCATTGCATTTATACCCGCAATCGTCCCACGCTTACCCCCTGCCCCGTATCCCGGATGGTGTTACCCCTTATCCACTGGATCGTCCCTGGTCCGGAGTTTCCGCTGTGGGGCGATATGACCGCGAATCTGCGGTGCGATGCCCCGCCGACTGCCTGCAAACCGGGCTGGCCACTGTTCGTCTCGCTGATGAGGTCAATCCGGATGATGTTGATCTATTCGTTACCGGACACTTGTGTTACATAATACACCCCATGATGGATTGGGTTTATTGCTGTTATGACGAATCGTCCGCGGTAAGATTACTGGATGTAACAGCCCCCGGATCACCAGTTATCAAGATCATTTATGCATGGTAAAGCAGAAATTCAGGACCTGGTCCCGTAGCTTTGCACATAATTTTCGACATCATTCCCTCAAACCAGTAAATCAGTGGAGATCAGCATGCTTGGAGAATCGCACGATGTAGTACATGAATTTCCCGAATTCAGGGACAGAATCGACGAATTGTGTCGTACTGATTCCGGCTTCAGCAGCCTGATGACAGAATACGACGAACTTGATGCACGAATAAGGCAGCTGGAAGAAACAGGATTACCGGTGGCCGATGAGACGATTGAAGATCTGAAAAAGGAACGCATCATGCTCAAGGACCGTATCTTCAATATACTCAAATCCTGACACAGTCGGCAGATTCCATCGCCGATATTATGCGAATATTGCCTGCATCAACCAACAGAAAACAACCGTGGGACCTGTTAACAACCCGTTCAGGAGGAAGTTATTGATGAGAACGTTCCAGCGCCAGATTGCCATGTTCCTTTCCCTGCTGCTTGTATTCAGCACGACGCTGCCTGCCCGGGCCGCGATGTACGGGAATCAGCAGATTATCCAGCAACGCGACAGCGGGATGAATCGACATGAGCTTCTGCGTATCCTCGACCAGAACACTGCCCGTGAGCAACTGCAGGCCCTTGGTGTCAGCCCGGATTGGGCAAGGACGCGGGTAAACAGCCTGACGGATGCTGAACTGGCACGGATCAACCAGGGCATCGTCGATTTGAATACGGGGGAGAGCAGCATTCTCGGGGTTTTGCTGGTTGTATTCATCGTCTTCGTGATCACCGACGTGATCGGTGCAACCGATATCTTTCCGTTCATCCATCCCGTCAAGTAAGCCCGATTATCGAAAAAACCAGGCTGCCGGAGCACAGGCCCCGGCAGCATCATCTGAAACGGCAATACCTGCATCGAAACCGGCTGACTGGCCGGACTGCACACAACTACCGTCCAGGATCACCATGAGTATCCCGCCGGACACCCGCGCACCCGCAAGTGTCCTGTTCGCCCTCGTCATACTGCTGGGAAGTTGTGCCACACCGCCGCAGACCCGGCAACTGCAGGCCATGCCCCCCGCCCTCCCGGTGGCTGTTGAACTGGTGGACACCCCGTTTTACCCGCAGGAGGACTACCAGTGCGGGCCGGCCGCCCTGGCAACGGTACTCGTCCATCATCATATTGATATCACCCCCGGACATCTGGTGGATGAAGTTTTCCTGCCATCCCGGCATGGCAGTCTGCCCGATGAAATCAGTGCCACGGCCCGTCGTTACGGCATGCTGTCCTATCCCCTGGCCCCTGCCCTGGATGACCTGTTACGCGAGGTTGCGCACGGTAACCCGGTACTCCTGTTCCAGAACCTTGGAACCGCATGGTTGCCCCAATGGCACTTTGCGGTGCTCATCGGATATGACCTGGATGAAGGCAGTGTGATCCTGCGCTCGGGAGTGACGCCGCGCTGGGAGACCCCGATTGGCACATTGGAAAGAACCTGGTCACGGGGCAATTACTGGGCGCGGGTCATCCTGCCAGCTGGCGAGATCCCCGTCACGGCCAGACAACAACCCTACCTGCAGGCCGCTCTGGACCTTGAAACAAGCGGGCAGAAAGCAGCGGCGGCATCCGCCTACCACGCGGCAACCCGGCGCTGGCCTGATAATGCGCGAGCCTGGCTGGCACTGGGCAACCTGCAGTATGCAGCCGGGGAGTATGAACTGGCCGAGGCTACCTACCGGCAGGGACTGGAAGGGGATCGAAAGAATTCACAGACCTGGAATAATCTTGCCTACGCGCTGATGCAGACGGGTTGCGCGGACCAGGCGAGGGAAGCCGCAGCCTGTGCTTTTGAACTGGCTCCTGACGACAGGGAGATACAGGACACCCTGAAGGAAATCACGGCATATCGCCCTGGGGAGGACCGGGCCCACTGTCGGCCGGTCGAGTGCGACATCCGGGACTGAAAAGGGATTTTCGGGTTTCTTAACCGATGACGAGGCACTGAACAGGCCTGGTAAACACTCCCCGGGCAAAAAGAACGATTCGGTTCATTTCAGGCAGGACAGGCGGTCATCCCGGCCATGGCAGGGGACAGGACCGATTCCTGGCTGGACTCTGCCAGGGCCTCATCACGCACATCACGGGCATGCCTTGCACACTTGGCGCAATCTCCGGCACAACCCAGTTCGTCGCGCAAACCACGCATACTGGTTATTCCACACTCGACGGCCCTCCGGATATCCCGGTCGGTAACCGCATTGCATAGACAGATGTACATTGGGCCCCCTTTTATTTCCGGCGTTCTGTGTATGGGAAAATAGTATAAATGCAAATGAGAGTGATTGTCAATTGCATCGGGGCACCGCTCCATGGCCGTAATGGCAAAACCATCGCAATAGAATAGCCATTTAAAACAGATACTTTCTTTCAACAACTTATGCGTTGACTACACTGGGATTGCGCTTATACTTTCAGTTTGTAAATCGCTGAGATAGCATCAGACTGACCCACCGGGCATACCTGATCAACCCGCTTGGTACCCACACGATCAAACAGGAGAGGAAATCCATGAAGGGCGACTCCAAATCCATCAAGTTCCTGAATGGCGTTCTCAAAAACGAGCTCACTGCCATCAATCAGTATTTTCTCCATGCGCGCATGTTCGAAAACTGGGGGCTCAATGAACTCAACGAACATGAGTACAAGGAGTCCATCGACGAGATGAAACACGCCGATGCCCTTGTCAAAAGGATCCTGTTCCTGGAGGGGCTCCCCAATCTTCAGGACTTCGGCAAGCTGATGATCGGCGAAAATGTCCCGGAGTGTCTTGAAAACGACCTGAAACTGGAGATCGATTCCCATAAGCTGCTGAAGGAGGCCATCGGGCATTGCGAGTCTTCAGGCGATTACATCAGTCGTGAGCTTTTTCAGCACATCCTCGATGAAGAGGAGGAACACATCGACTGGCTGGAGACGCAACTGGAGTTGATCGATCAGGTTGGTCTGAAAAACTACCTGCAATCCAAAATGTAGCCATACCGATTACCGCAGGGCCCGCCTGACGGTAACCGATCGCCCTGAATAACCGATTATTGTATTAGTCTGATGAGCGAACGGCCTCCTGATCAGGATGGAGGTTAGCGTTCGTTCACAAGGAGAGCATCTTTGTGCCCGGTTCCGGGACCCTCCCGGGTAAAAACAGAATCCGCACATATGCGCTGCCTGCAAGAAATGGAATAATTCCTCATCCCGGCCCGCAGGCCACTGAATCCACCATCACGCGATAGCGTCGCCAGCGATTTGCCTGCAGACACCCATGTCCCCCTCCGATACCCAACTCCCTGATACCCAGGGCCCGGCACTCAAACGCACCCTCTCACTGTCGCTGGTGACCTACTATGGCCTTGGTAATATTCTGGGCGCCGGCATCTATGTTCTGCTTGGAAAAGTTGCCGGGTATGCCGGATCCCAGACACCGATCTCCTTTCTGCTGGCCTCCATACTGGCCGGTTTCACGGCACTCAGTTATGCAGAATTATCCGCCCGTTATCCACTCAGCGCCGGTGCCGTAATCTATATTCAGGAAGGTATCGGCATGCGCTGGTTATCTCTCCTGGTGGGTATCTTGCTGGTCATAACCGGCATCGTTTCTGCCGCCACCATCGCACGCGGTTTTGTCGGTTATCTGGATCTCTTTGTCCAGGTCCCCGAAAGAGCCGCTATTATTGTGCTCTTGCTGTGTCTGGGGGGACTCGCCGCCTGGGGAATCGGCCAATCGGTATTGGTCGCAGCCCTGATGACCCTCGTGGAGGCCGGCGGACTGCTGTTTATTCTCTGGGTGCTGAAGCCGGAAGCCGGCGCACTGGCAAGCACCCTGAATTCACTGGTTCTGGTACCCGACGCCGTTACAGCCCAGGGTATATTCCTTGGCGCATTCCTGGCATTTTATGCCTTTATCGGTTTTGAAGACATGGCAAACATAGCCGAGGAAGTACGCAACCCACGCCGCAACATGCCATTGTCCATCATACTTGCCCTGCTCATCTCCACCCTGCTCTACTTTGCAATTGCCCTTGTTGCAATCAGTGCGGTAAAACCAGCACAGCTTGCCGGTTCGGATGCCCCGCTCGCATTTCTTTACCAACAGGCGACGGGGTCCGATCCGGTACTGATTTCCGCCATCAGCCTCGTCGCAATCATCAATGGCGCATTGATACAGATCATCATGGCATCCAGGATCTGTTACGGGATGGGACGCAAAGGCTGGATACCGGCCTGGCTGGCACAGGTCCATCCGGCAACCCGCACACCAGTCGTGGCAACGGCCCTGATCACCCTGCTGGTAATCCTGATGGCGCTCTGGTTACCCATCGAGGGCCTTGCCAGGGCAACCAATTTCTTCATCCTGACCGTCTTCACGCTGGTCAATATTTCCCTGTGGCGGGTCAAGCACATGACAACCAGTGATTACCGCGGCTTTACCGTCTGCCGCTGGATTCCCGTGGCAGGTGCCCTCGGATCGGCATTGTTCATTGCACTGCAGTCTGCCGCCAGCCTCTATTAAAGGGGACAGATTTATTTTTTTCCAAAGAAAAATAGAAAAATAAATCTGTCCCCTTTTTGGCACATAATCTGGCAGAAACCGGTGGACAGATGATCCGGGGTCCGTCAAATAAAGAGGCTGACGTCCGATCCTTGTGCAGTTGGTAAAAAGCTGGTAGCGCCGACCCACTCCCGCACCTCCGGTATAAAGTCATCAAGGGACCAGCCGAACAGATCTACCGTCATCTGACAGGCAATCAAGTTCACGCCAGCTTCCACCGAGATTTCGCGCAACTCCTCGATCGAGGCAACACCCTTGTTGTTCAGGGTCCTTTTCATCATTGAACTCGCAAATTTCTCGAACCCCGGTACATTACCCATCACCGCGTTCGGAACTTTCCAGTCAATCGCCTGGAACCATTCCGGCCCGAACGGCATCTTCATGGGCATTGCGGGATTACCGATCGGACTCAGGCTGAGATCCAGGTCGCGCTTCAGCAGGCTCAGGCCATAAAAGGTAAAGAACAGGGAAACCTGCCAACCGAGTGCGGCGGCAGAGGATGCCAGTATAAACGGGGGATAGGCCCAGTCCAGGGTACCTTTGGTGACCACGATGGACATGGAGGGAATTTTTTCCGCCTCCCGCTTTTCCATCTGCTCCTGAAACTTGTGTTCGAACCATCGATCCATATCTGCAGAGAACGGAGCAGCACTCCCTGATACATCGTCAGTGTAAACCAGAGTCGAATTATTCATCATCCAATCTCCTTTCATACCAAGTAGAAATACAGTCCTGAGAATTCGTTCAACCAACCCGTCACGATTTTCTGATCATGAAGATATAGTGTCCTGATGACTCACCGGACGAGACCAGTTCGTGCCCGGTCTGGGTGCAGAATGCAGCCATATCCTGTACTGAACCCGGATCGGTAGATCTCACTTCCAGAACTTCTCCCGCATGCAGTTTTCCGATTGCCTGCCGTGTTTTCAGTATGGGCAGCGGACAACTCATTCCCCGGGTATCAAGTTGTGCGGCAATTTCCGTCATGTCACTCACCTCGCATTGTTAATGGCCAGTCTGTTTTGTATCGATCGGTACAGTCAATTTATATAAAAAAGTTCTAATATAGTCAAGTTGTTTTTTACTGATTGGTATAGAATCTGTCTCTTATACACATCTCCGAGCCCACGAGACGAACA
>JARFQV010000102.1 GCA_029287615.1 Pseudomonadota bacterium
TGCTGGCCACTGATATTTGCCGGACTGAGTGTGATGCTCTATATGAAGGTTGATATCGTCATGCTGGGGAAAATAAGCGGGGACCGGAGTGCCGGTATCTACAGTGCGGCCACAAGGTTGTCGGAGGGGTTTTATTTCATACCCATGATCATAGCCTCATCTGTCGCGCCAATGCTGTTGCGCGCGCGGGCAAGGAGTCCGGAACAGTACCTGCAGGGCCTGTTCCGGCTGTATCTCCTGATGGTGCGGATGAGTCTGGTTATAGCTGTGCCGCTGGCTGTTGTGTCGCCGTTGTTGATTGAGTTATTGTTCGGCAGTGATTTTTTGGAGTCTGCGGACGTACTGCGCGTGCATGTCTGGGTGGCGATAGCGGTATTCCTGGGGGTTGCCAGCAGTCAATATCTGACTAATGAGGGTTTGCAGAAGTTGTCTCTTTACAGGACGCTTATTGGTCTCGTGATTAATATATTGCTGAACCTGTTTCTGATTCCCGCTTACGGGGCAGTGGGTGCTGCAATAGCCACTCTGGTGTCATATTTCATTGCCACATTCTCTATCATTATTTCCCGCCAGGGCGCCGGTCAGGGTCTCCTGATGCTGCGTGCCCTGAACCCGGCGGCCATTTTGGGCTTCAGGTCGGGCTGATGGGATTGCAGAACACAACGCTGTTCAGGGTGCTCCTCGCCGTAAAACGGGGCCTGCTGGCTGCCTGGATTCTGCTGGTAAAGCAGGGGCACTTCAGGTCCGTTGTCAACGGAGCACCGGTAGCGGCCGATGGCGAGCCGCTCCCCTGGTTTACCTACCCTGCGATTGAATACTTGAAACAGTTCGATTTCTCGGACAAGCGAGTGTTTGAGTATGGCGCT
The DNA here is from genome assembly GCA_029287615.1 of Pseudomonadota bacterium. Classification (GTDB taxonomy): domain Bacteria; phylum Pseudomonadota; class Gammaproteobacteria; order UBA9214; family UBA9214; genus JARFQV01. Next base: position 867 of record JARFQV010000102.1, read on the forward strand.
GGCAATTCATCCCTGTTCTGGGCTGCCCGGGCCAGGGAGGTGGTGGCGGTTGAGTCAGATCAGCAGTGGTTCAACAGGATATCGGCTATTAGCCCGTCCAACCTCGCTTTGAATATGCATGCTGACCAGGAGAGCTACGTCTCATGCATCACCCGGCAGGAAGACATGTTTGATGTGGTCGTGGTTGACGGTAAATGGCGAAATGCCTGCCTGGAAATCGCGATCAACTGTCTGAGTCCGGAGGGTATTGTCATTTTAGATAATTCAGACCGTTACGCCGGCGCCTGCAAATCACTCAGGGAAAGAGGTTACCTGGAGATTGATTTCAGCGGGCCAGGGCCCATCAATGGCTATGCATGGACGACCTCGGTGTTTGTAAAACACCCGATAGCAATTCAATCCAGGTATGCCCCCGCTGCTCCGCTAGGCGGGCTAAATGAAATCGCAGCTGATGAAGACTAGGTCACTGGTAAAAAAAATATTACCCGGCTCGTGGTGGTCTTTCCTTGCTGATGTTTATGGCATCTACTTATATGGCTATGCACAAAGATCATATGCTCAGGAAGGAGAAGATCTGCTGCTGGAGCGAATTCTCGGAAAGCAGGGCAAGGGCTTCTATGTAGATGTCGGGGCGCATCATCCTGTTCGGTTCTCGAATACCTTCCTGTTCTACAAGCGCGGCTGGCGCGGGATTAACATTGAACCTAACCCGAGGCTGGCAGAATTGCTCAAACGTTACCGTCCAAATGATATCAATCTTGAGCTGGGGATATCCGAGCGCTCCGGTGAACTCAGTTACTGGATGTTTGACGAGCCAGCACTCAATTCCTTTGACAGGGAACTCTCTGCGAAAAGAGATCAGGAAACAGAATATTCGCTGATAGGAACAAGAAAGGTTAAAGTGGCCCGTTTAGACAGTGTGCTAGAAGAGCATCTCCTGCCTGATATTGCGATTGATTTTATGTCAATAGATACCGAAGGACATGATTTGTCTGTGCTACGGTCGAATGACTGGGAACGCTTCAGGCCGAAGTGGCTGCTGGTCGAGTCGATTGCCCAGGAATCACCGGGGAACATGCAGTCCGAGCAGCACCATTTTCTGCAGCAGCACTCATATGATCTTTATGCGAAAACCTTGAATACCTACATATATAAAGATAACAGAGGATGACGGAATATGCGCCAATTGCCTTGTTTGCATACGACCGGCCGCAACATCTTCAGCAGACGATCGAAGCCTTATTGAATAACCCTGAAGCCCGGGAGAGTGATCTTTTTGTTTTTTCCGATGCGGCGAAGGATGCTGCACATGTGCCGGCGGTAGAAAAGGTCAGGAAATATGCAGGTGAAATATCCGGATTTTCCACTGTAAATGTTGTTGAACGTGCAAGTAATTATGGATTGGCATCCTCGATCGTGGATGGTGTGACGAGTGTATGTCGTCAGTACGGGCGTGTCATCGTCATGGAGGACGATATTGTCACTTCAGCCTGTTTCCTCAGATACATGAATGATGGACTTGACATGTACTCGCGTGATGAACAGGTGGTGAGTATCCATGGATATATGTACCCCACCGGTGAGTCGCTTCCAGAAACCTTCTTTCTCAGGGGGGCGGATTGCTGGGGCTGGGCTACATGGCAGCGTGGTTGGGATATCTTTGAGCCCGACGGCAGGCTGCTGCTGCAGCAGCTGCGGCAGAAAAACCTGACGCAGCACTTTGATTTCAATGGCGCTTATCCGTATACACGCATGCTTGAAGATCAGATCGCCGGCAAGAATGATTCGTGGGCCGTTCGCTGGCATGCAAGTGCATTTCTGCAGAACCGGCTGACGCCGTACCCGGGGCGCAGTCTGGTACTTAACATCGGCACTGACAGCAGTGGTACGCACTGTACCGCCTCTGCTGACTTCTCCGGTGAACTCGCGGACAAGCCCGTTAAGGTCGAGCGGATACCTGTTGAGGAAAACGAGATTGCGCGGCAGGCATTTATAGACTTTTTCAGGACACGGAGACCGTCAATTCTGGCAAGAATATTCCGCAGGGCGGTGCATATGATAGGGCGTGCGGACTAGACATGCAGGCCAGAAAGATTATCAAGCGCTGGTTACCGCCTGTCGTGGTCGAGTCTATCGGGCCATTGCTGGGGAAGACCAGTCGCTATTCAGGAAATTACCCTGACTGGCCAGCTGCCAGTGAGCAGGCGTCGGGCTATGATGACGGGCTGATACTGGAAAAGGTCAAGCAGGCCATGCTGGAAGTAAAGAGCGGCGCGGCAGTCTATGAACGCGACTCGGTACTGTTCGATCATGTGGAGCATTCGTATCCGGTCCTGGCCGGCATGCTGCGTGCTGCGGCAGAGAACGGCAACCATCTGTCGGTGCTGGATTTTGGTGGTTCGCTCGGCAGTAGTTTTTTCCAGTGTCGTGATTTTCTTTCCGTGGTGGATGACTTGCGGTGGGGCGTTGTCGAGCAGGAAAATTTTGTGCGCTGCGGGCGTGATAATCTGGAAACCGGGCAGCTGCAGTTTTTCTACACAATCAAGGAGTGCCTGCAGCACATGACGCCCAATGCGGTGCTGCTGTCCAGTGTGCTGCAGTATATCGAGTCACCCGCCAGCGTACTCGGGGAACTGATGGAAACGGACGTTCCATACATAATTGTCGACCGTACACCATTCAGCAGCGCGACTGATGACCGGATAACGGTGCAGCATGTACCGCCGTCAATTTATCCTGCGAGCTATCCCTGCAGGATATTCAGCAGGCAGCGATTTCTTGAGCTTGCGCTGGACCGTTATGACGTGCTCGCCGGTTTTGACAGCAATGACGCTGGCGCATCTGCAGGCGGTCTTGAGTTCACCTTCAGTGGCATGATTCTGAGGAAGCGCTGATGCAGGGCCTGAGACGTTACCTGCGGGAACAGCAGTTCAACCCGGGATTTGCCGGGCTCTGGTTGAACCCCTTCTATCATGCGCGGCGGGCACTGTTCCGCACGCTGAAGCAACTGGCGCCGCAGCTGGACGGTAGAATCCTGGATGTGGGTTGCGGCAGCAAGCCCTACAAGGACCTGTTTCCCACTGGTGATTATGTAGGGCTGGAAATTGACACGCCGGAGAATCGCGCGAACAAGCGTGCGGATTATTTCTACGATGGCCAGGTATTCCCGTTTCCTGACCAGAGCTTTGACGCAATCGTATGTAACCAGGTGCTGGAACATGTCTTTACGCCCGATCTGTTCCTGGAGGAAATTGTGCGGGTGTTGAAGCCTGGCGGGCAGCTGTTGCTGACGGTCCCGTTTGTCTGGGATGAGCATGAGCAGCCCTGGGACTATGCGCGCTATACGTCATTCGGTTTGAAGAGTCTGCTGGAGAATAATGCTCTGGATGTGGCAGAACAGTACAAGTTGAATGCGGATATCCGCGTGTTGTTCCAGCTGGTCAATGCCTACCTGTACAAGGTGCTTTGGACGCGCCACCCGGTTGTGAATTTGCTTGCCTGTGTCGCAATAATGGCACCGTTCAATATACTGGGTGCACTGTTGTACCGCTTGTTGCCTGCCAATCCGGATCTGTACCTGGATCAGGTCGTACTGGCCAGAAAAGGTGTGTGATGCAAGAATTCAAGTCGCTTGAAAACAAACAGGTGTTGATCACCGGCGGGGTCGGCTTTATTGGCTCCAATCTGGCGCGACGTCTGGTATCGCTGGGAGCAGAAGTAACGCTGGTCGACAGCCTGATTCCCGAGTACGGGGGTAATCTGTTTAATATCGAGGATATCCGTTCCAGGCTGACACTGAACATAACGGACGTGAGAGATCCGTTCGCGATGGAATACCTGGTGCAGGGGAAGGATTACCTGTTTAATCTGGCGGGGCAAACCAGTCACCTGGACTCAATGACCAATCCAGGCAATGACCTGGAGATTAATGCTACCGCCCAGCTCTCCATTCTTGAGGCATGCCGGAAACACAACACGGGTGTCAAAATCGTGTTTGCCAGTACCCGTCAGCTTTATGGCAAGCCGGAATACCTGCCGGTAGATGAAGCCCACCCGGTCCGGCCAGTGGACGTAAACGGCATCAACAAGCTGGCAGGGGAGTGGTACCACCTGCTCTATAATAATGTCTATGGTATACGTGCCTGCGCCCTGAGGCTCACCAATACCTATGGGCCTGCAATGCGGGTGAAGGATGCCAGGCAAACCTTTCTTGGTATCTGGATAAGGAACATGATCGAGGGCAAGCCAATCCTTGTGTTTGGTGATGGCGAGCAGTTGCGGGATTTCAATTATGTCGATGATGTAGTTGCTGCGCTGTTGCTGGCGGCCACCAGCCCGGTTGCAGATGGCCAGGTGTATAACCTTGGCAGTCATGAAGTGGTCAGTCTCAAGCAGGTCGCACAGATACTCGCAGAGTTGTCGCCCGGTGCAAGCTACGAGATAGTCCCGTTTCCGCCCGAGCGCAAGGCGATAGATATCGGTGATTACTACAGTGATTACGCCAGGATCCGGAAAGATCTTGGCTGGCAGCCACGTGTCGACTTGCACCAGGGGCTGACAAACTGCATCGACTATTATCGCAGTCATAAAGAACAGTACTGGGAATCCGCGTGATCCTGATGAATGATTTCAACGCCGAGCCGGCGGCCTTGCGGTCGGCTGAGCTCGTGGCGGTTGAACGGGTGCTGAACTCGGGCTGGTATGTACTGGGTCAGGAGGTGCGCGCGTTCGAACAGGCCTGGGCCGGGCGTTGCGGAACCACGCGCGCGGCTGGTGTCGGCAATGGCATGGATGCAATCGAAATCGGCCTGCGGGCGCTGGATGTTGGTCCTGGAGACGAGGTTATAACAACGCCCATGACGGCGTTTGCGACAGTGCTGGCGATTGTGAGGGCCGGTGCAACACCGGTGCTGGCAGACATTGATCCACGGACCGCCCTGCTTGCCCCGGAGAGTGTGGAACGCTGTATTACTTCGCAGACGCGAGCCGTCGTACTGGTGCACCTGTACGGGCAGATTCGCGATATGGACAACTGGGTTGAATTATGTGCCCGCCACGGGATCGCGCTGCTGGAGGATTGTGCCCAGGCGCACCTGGCAGAATGGAACGGGAAAGTAGCTGGCAGTTTTGGCCGCGCCGGCGCCTACAGTTTCTACCCAACCAAGAACCTGGGTGCGATCGGGGACGGGGGCGCTCTGGTCAGCAGCGATGCAGCGCTGATGGACCGGGTAGAGGTGCTGCGCAACTACGGGCAGAGCGTGCGCTATGAACACCCGGAACTTGGACTTAACAGCCGGCTAGACGAACTGCAGGCGGCACTTCTGCAGGTGCGGCTTGACTGGCTGGACGGGTTCACCCGGCGCCGTCAGGAAATTGCAGCCGGCTACCGGGCAGGGCTTGAAAACCCGCTGGTCAGGTTGCTGCAGGCGCCCGGGCACTCTGAAAACCATGTATATCATCTGTTCGTGATTACCTGTGAGGAACGCGAACGTCTGTCCGGGTTTCTCAAGGAACGCGGGGTCGCTACATTGATACATTACCCAATGCCGGTGCATCATCAGCCGCCGTGCAGGGATATCCGCAGGGATCCGCAGGGTCTGGCAGCCTCGGAAGGACATGCGGGGGAATGTCTCTCCTTGCCCTGCCATCCGCAGCTGAGTGATGCCGATGTGGCTCATGTCATCAAGGCGGTAAATGACTTCTGCTAATTACATGCAGACCACACAGTGGTCTGCGGGAGTAATATTCGAATGAAAGGAGTAATTCTGGGTGGCGGAATAGGAACCCGGCTTGACCCGTTGACCGAGATTACCAATAAACACCTGTTGCCGGTCGGGAAAGAGCCCATGATCTGGCACGCAGTCAGGCAACTGCTATTGTCGGGCATCACCGATATAATGGTGATTACGTCGACCCATCATATGGGGTCAGTGGTGAATTCCCTTGGCTCAGGGCGACGGTTTGGGTGCGAGTTCACCTATCGTGTTCAGGAAGAAGCAGGTGGCATCGCCCATGCTTTGGCGCTGACACGCCAGTTCGCAAGTGACGGCCGGATCGTTGTGCTGCTTGGAGATAACATCTTTGAATATTCCATTGCGCCCTATGTGGATGAATTCCGGGGCCAGGAACATGGCGCGCGGGTATTGCTCAAGGAAGTAGGCGACCCCGAGCGATTCGGAGTTGCAGCGCTTGATGAGCAGTTTATTCTGCAGATTGAGGAAAAACCCACCGATCCCAAGAGCAATCATGCCGTGGTCGGGTGTTACATGTACGATAACCGGGTATTCGATTTCATTGACCAGACCACCCCGTCAGCGCGTGGCGAACTTGAGATTACCTCGGTCAACAACGAGTACATTGCGCGGGGAGCATTGCAGTACAGTTTTGTACATGGTCGCTGGACCGATGCCGGTACTTTTGAGTCGCTGAACGAGGCAAATTCACTGCTGCTGCGGAATGATAACCGCATCCTTGCTCACGGGGCCTGACTGGAAAGGTCCTGACGCCGAGGGTGTTACAGCTGCCCCTCCTGCATGGGCCGGGTGGCCGCCACTGAATACCTGCTACCTGACAGTGCGGCGCGTGGTTTCGACGATATCCTTGTAATGCAGGGCAGAGATCTGTTCCGAGACGATTCCGATCAGGAAGGTAAACAGCGAGGCCATGAAGAGGATGGTGCTCATGTTGGTGAGTCGGCCCCAGTTGAAATAGGTATATGCGTAGTAGCCCAGCCCCGCAAGGAAGAGCGCGCCGCTGACGGGCAGAAAGAACCGCATGGGTGAAAACAGGGCGCCAATCTTGAGACTGATGATCAGGAAGCGGAAGCCGTCGTGAAACAGCCTGATATGACTCTTTCTGTCACCGGTCCGGTTCAGTGCCTTTATCGGAACATAACCCACGGGCAGGCCTGAACGGAAGAATGCCATGGTGCTGGTTGTCGGATAGGAAAATTTATTGGGCAGCAGATACAGAAACTTCTTGAAATGCCGGGCCCTGGCGGCGCGAAACCCGGATGTCAGGTCTTCGATCGGATAGCCGGTCATCCACGATGCAAGTTTGTTGTAGATCGTATTGGCTATTCTCCGGGCCAGTGATGCGTGGCTATCCATCTGTCGTGCCCCGACCACCATGTCGAACCCGCGCTCGACTTTCTCTGTCAGCCGGTTGATATCCTCCGGGCGGTGCTGCCCGTCGGCATCCATGAATACCAGGATATTGCCCTGCGCATTTCTGGTGCCGGTCTTGATGGCGGCACCGTTGCCCATGGAGTAGACGTGGGAAACAACCCTGATCTGGTTGCGTTCGCAGATTTCCACGGTGTTGTCCGTGGAACCGTCATCGACAACGATGATTTCCTCTTCCGGAAAGTTCTGGCGCAGTTCGGGGAGCAGTTTCTCGAGGCTCTCGGCTTCATTCTTGGCCGGCAGAATAATGCTGATATTGCATGTCATGGGTCAGTGCTCTATCCATGTGGTAATTGCGAGTTCAGTT
>JARFQV010000128.1 GCA_029287615.1 Pseudomonadota bacterium
GAGCAGGGCATCGGCGAGCAACAGGCGCTCGGTCCCATGAACTGTATCACACTGCACCATGCAGTAGTCCAGTTACGGATAGAGGGCCACGACGCGGTTTGCCGGCAGTCTCCAGGGCGGGTAGGTCCAGATCACTGCCGAGAGCGGGCCATGCCCGGAATGGCCCGCGACATGATGACAGCGCGCCAGTACTACCTCTTCATTCAGTGCCGGGAAACGCACATCGATGGCGCAGGAATCCTTGTCCTCGTATTCAACCTCGGCCTCGGCCAGCGCGGAACCGCAGTCCGTACACCAGTGCACAGGCTTGTATCCCTTGTGCAGGTGACCATTACCCACGATCCGGCCCAGGGCCCGGAGGATATCGGCCTCGGTGCGGAAATCCATGGTGAGATAGGGACGCGACCAGTCACCGGTGACGCCGAGACGGATGAAATCGGTGCGCTGTCTCTCGACCTGCTTGCGTGCGTAGTCGCGGCAGGCACTGCGGAAGCCGGGCACGTCCACCTTCTGGCCGGCCTTGCCGACCTTCTTTTCGACATTCAGCTCGATCGGCAGGCCATGGCAGTCCCAGCCGGGCACATAGGGCGCATCATAGCCATCCAGGGTCCTGCTCTTGACGATGATATCCTTCAGCACCTTGTTGACGGCGTGGCCAATATGGATCTCGCCGTTTGCGTAGGGTGGACCGTCATGCAGCACGAAACGCGGCCGGCCCCTGCCGGCCTCGCGCAGCCGGGCATAGAGATCCATTTCCTCCCAGCGCCTGAGCATCTCCGGCTCTCGATTGGCCAGATTGCCCTTCATCGGAAAGGCCGTTTTGGGAAGATTCAGTGTGTCCTTGTAGTCTGCCATGATCCTGCTGCAATACGATCTCTCATTCAGGTTCCGGTAAAAACCGCTGTCCGGTTCGATGCCTTCAGCCGCTGACTGGTTTCAGCGATCACCCTTGTGCCGCTTTGCCGGGATATGTGTATCGAACCAGTCACGCGCCTCTTCCACGTCCCGGTCGATCTGCTGCCGGAGCAGGTCAAAAGATTCAAATCGCCGTTCGGGTCGCAGTTTGTGCAGAAAATTCACATCCACATACCGGCCGTAGATATCCCGGTCGAAATCGAAAAGGTAGACCTCCAGTAGTGAGCGGGTTCCGTCTACCGTGGGTCGCGTCCCGACATTGGCGACCCCGGCGAGGGGCTCTCCCTCGACACCGAACAACTCGACCGCGAACACACCGTCTACCGGTGCCGCCTTTCGGTGCAGATAGATATTGGCCGTCGGGTACCCGATCGTTCGTCCCCGCTGGTCGCCATAAGCAACCCGCCCGCACATCCGGTAGGGTCTGCCCAGCAGGGACTCCGCGGTATCCAGATCACCGCTGGCCAGCGCCTGCCTGATTCTGGTACTGCTGATTCGTTCGCCACCGGCGCTGAAGGTGTGCATATTGACCACCGGAAACCCGCTGGCGCGACCCGCCTCTTCCAGGGAGGCGAACGTTCCCTTCCTTCCCCTGCCATAGCGAAAGTCATCGCCCACCACCAGGTACTTCACATCCAGACCATCGATCAGGATCCTTTGTATGAAGTCCTCTGCCTCCAGGCTGGCCAGACCGTGATCGAAACGCAGACATAATACCCGGTCCACCGCAAAACGATGCAGGGCCTTGATCTTCTCCCGAAACCGGGTCAATCGAGGTGGCGCCTCGTCCGGCGCAAAGTACTCCTGCGGCTGTGGCTCGAAGACAATAACCACCGTGGCCAGTCCCAGTTCATCGGCCCGCTCGGACAACTGTCCGAGTACGGACTGGTGCCCCAGGTGAAGGCCATCGAAATTCCCGATAGTCGCAGCACATCCCCGGTGTCTTGCTGTCAGGTTGTGTAAACCGCGTATCAGCTCCATCAGGCCGCCGGTATTCCAGTCATCGCAAACGGCCCATTATAAGGGTTTGAATATGCCTGTCATCAACGGGATGAGGCAACAGACCAGAACCTGGACGGCCGCAGGCCCAGCATCCATAACGCAAGAAGGTAGGCACCGCTGCCGGCGAACACCCAAAGGGTGAGATGCAGGACCCGCTTCCAGCCGGACCACCCCCCCCATTCCGGCAGGGGGGCGACCCCCCATAACAGCAGGATCACCATCACCACGCTGGCGATGCACAGTTGCGCAACCAGTCTCAACCAGCCCGGCATGGGTACATAGATCCCGTCCTGCCGCAACCGGCGATAGAGCAATCCTGCGTTGACATAAGCCGCGACCGATGTCGCCAGTGCCAGGCCAGCGTGCGGACCCCGCACATCGAGCAATACCATTGGCACCACGAATACCACGTTCAGCAGCATATTGCTTGCCATCGAAATAATCGCGATCCGCACGGGGGTGCGGGTATCCTTGCGTGAGTAGAAGGCCGGCGCCAGGATCTTGACCAGCATGAAAGCAGGCAAACCGAAGGCATAGGCGCTCAGGCTGAGCGCCGCCATCTCCACATCACTGCCGGTAAACTCGCCGTACTGGAATAAAGTCGTCAGAATGGGTCCGGCGAGCAGGAAGAGGCCGAGGGTCGAGGGCAGGCCGATCATCAGCACCCAGCGGAGCCCCCAGTCCAGTGTCTGCATGAATTCCTGTCCGGAGTTTTCCGCATGATGCCGGGACAGACTGGGCAGGATCACCGTGGACAGCGCAATGGCGAATACACCCATCGGAAACTCGACCAGGCGATCGGAGTAGTACAACCAGCTTACGCTGCCGGTGACCAGAAACGAGGCAATCAGGGTATCGAACAGCAGATTGATCTGGGCCACCGAGGAACCAACGATACCCGGGACCATCAGTTTGAGGATTCGGCGCACCCCCTCATCCCGCCCGCCCCAGCGGGGGCGCGGGAACATCCGGATTCGGCGCAGGGCCGGCAGCAGGAACAGGATCTGCACCAGACCGGCAGCAAACACCCCGGCGGCGAGGGCAATGACCGGCTGCTCAAGCAGTGGCGCAACCCAGAGGGCGGCACCGATCAGCACGACATTCAGCCATACCGGTGCAAATGCGGCAGCGGCGAACCGCCCATAGGTGTTCAGGATCCCCGCGGCAAACGCCACCAGGGAAACGAACAGCAGGTACGGAAAGGTCAGCCGCAGCATCTGCGCCGTGAGTTCGAACTTGTCCGGGTCCCGCAGAAATCCCGGTGCGAAAATCACCACCAGCACCGGACTGGCCAGCACGCAAACGACCACCAGCAGGGTCAATACCCCCATCAGGGTGCCTGCCACCCGATTGACCAGCGCATGCACCTCCTGATGCGGGCGCTGTGATTTATATTCCGAGAGGACCGGGACAAAGGCCTGTGAAAATGCGCCTTCGGCGAACAGGCGGCGCATGAAATTCGGTATCTTGAAGGCCACGAAAAAGGCATCCATGCCCGCGAAGACGCCAAATCGGGCCAGTACCATGTCTCGCAGCAGACCCAGAACCCGGGACAGGAGGGTCATGGTGCCGACAATGGCAGTATTCTTCAGCAACTTGCCGCTCATGGGTGATTCAAGGCCCGGTCACGGCCGGTGAGGCGGCAGTTTTCAGCAAGATTATCAGTCCCTTGGCATATCATGGA